>NZ_JBVHDS010000007.1:348228-348524 GCF_055563255.1 Streptomyces sp. NPDC002958
ACGAGCCGGCCAAAGCACCCGAGGCCCCCGCCGAGCCCGAGCCCGTCAAGGCCGAGGCCCCCACCGAGCCCGAGCCCGAGCCCGCAGCCGAGCCCGAGACCGAGCCGGAACCCGCACCCGCCGTCGCCGAGGTCGAACCCGAGCCGGCCAAAGCACCCGAGGCCCCCACCGAGCCCGAGCCCATCAAGGCCGAGACCCCCACCGAGCCGGAACCCGCACCCGCCGTCGCCGAGGTCGAACCCGAGCCGGCCAAAGCACCCGAGGCCCCCACCGAGCCCGAGCCCATCAAGGCCGAG
>NZ_JBVHDS010000007.1:348622-363360 GCF_055563255.1 Streptomyces sp. NPDC002958
AGGCCCCCACCGAGCCCGAGCCCGCAGCCGACACGCTTCCCGCGCCCGAGGCCACACCCGCACCCACACCCACACCCGAAGTCACCCCCGAAGCAGCCCCGACCCTCGACACCGACACCACCCCCAAGCCCGCCCTCCCCCTCGCCCGGGTCAAGTCCCATGCGCCTGGGCTCGTCGACTCGTACAAGGCCGCCCAGGCCGGGCTGAAGGCGCACGGGCTGACCGGGCTGCGCGCCACCGTCTACCTGGTCCTCGACCGCTCCGGCTCCATGCGGCCGTTCTACAAGGACGGCAGCGCCCAACACCTGGGCGACCGCACCGTGGCCCTTGCCGCGCACCTGGACGAGAGCGCCACCGTCCCCGTCGTCTTCTTCTCGACCGACATCGACGGCACCGGCACGGTCGACCTCACCGCCCACGAGGGCCGGATCGACGAACTGAACGCAGGCCTGGGCCGCCTCGGCCGTACGAACTACCACCGCGCCGTCGAAGAGGTCGTCGCGCACTACGAGAAGTCGGAGGCGACCGGCCCGGCCCTGGTGATCTTCCAGACGGACGGCCCGCCGGACGTCAAGCAGGCCGCCAAGCAGGCACTGGCCGAGGCGGCACGGCTGCCGCTGTTCTTCCAGTTCGTCGCATTCGGCGACGAGGACGCGAAGGGCTTCGACTTCCTGCGGAAGCTGAATGCCCCGAACACCGGTTTCTTCCACGCGGGCCCCGCCCCCCGCGAGGTCGCGGACACCACGTTCTACCGCGAGGTCCTCGCCGCCCTCCCCGCCTGGATCGCCGCCCGCGAAGCGGCGGCGGCCGAGGGCTGATCCACCGGCAGGCGTACGGTCACGGCGAGCCCGCCCCCGGGGCCCGGCACCGCCGTGACCGTACCGTCGTGTGCCACAGCTATAGAACGTACGATCGAGAGACCGAGCCCCGATCCACGCCCCATCCGGTCCCTGCCCTCACCCCGCCGGAACGGCTCGAACAGCCCGGGGACGTCCGTCGCGTCCACCACGGGCCCGGTGTTGCGCACCTCCAGCAGCACCCCGTCGCCGGCCGTCACCAGGGACACGTCCACCGCCCCGTCGGGCACGTTGTACGTGACGGCGTTGTCCAGCAGATTCGCCACCAGCTGGGCGAGCAGCAGCCGGTTTCCCCGTACCGCACAGGACTCGGCGTCGATCTTCACGCCCGGGTGCTTGGCCGCCTCCTCCGCCACCACCTGCGCAAGGTCCAACGCTTCCCGCTCGCCCGCCGCGAGTTCGCGCTCGCTGCGCGCCAGGACCAGCAGCCCCTCGATGAGCCGCTCGCTGCGCCGGTTGTTGTCCAGAAGCGTCTGCCGGGTCCGTACGAGATCCTCCTGGGACGGGTCTTCCAGACCGATCTGGATCGCGGCCCGCTGGGTGGCCAGCGGGGTCCGCAATTCGTGCGAGGCGTTGGCGATGAACCTGCGCTGGCTGTCGAACGCCTTCTCCAGCCGGGCCAGCAGCGCGTCGAGCGTGTCGCCGAGTTCCTTCAGTTCGTCGTCGGGGCCGCTGGACGCGATCCGTTCGTGCAGGGTGTGCTCCGAGAGCCTGCGCGCCTTCGCGGTCATGGCGTGGACGGGCCGCAGGACCCGCCCCGCGGCCCACCACCCCACGCCGACCGCGCAGGCCGTCATGACGAGCAGCGAGGCCGCGGACCACACGAGCAGCTGCTGACTGGCCGTGTCGCTGACTTGGTCGGTGAGGTCGTAGACGGTGAGCGGCCCGAGTCTGCGCCGGGTGACGAGGGGACCGTTCACCACGTATCCGGGCTGGCCGACCGCGGCCGAGCGGGCGATGGCGCGCGCCTGGGACTCCGTGCCCGCGCGGGAGGCCAGGTTGACGGTGACGAGCAGCGCCATCCCGAGGACCAGGAACACTCCGCCGTACACGAGCGCGATCCGCGTCCGGATCGTGAAGTGCCGGGCGCGCGGAACACGCGGAACACGCGACGGGCGCCTCACAGGGCGTACCCCACGCCCTGCACCGTACGGATCAGGGCCGGCTCCCCGAGCTTCCCCCGCAGCTTGCTCATGCAGACGCGGACCGCTCCGGTGAACGGATCGGCGTTGGCGTCCCAGGCCCGCTCCAGCAGCTCCTCCGCGCTGACGGTCCCGCCGTCGGCCTCCAGCAGCAGTTGCAGCACCGAGAACTCCTTCGGTGAGAGGTCCAGCTCCCGCCCGTCCCGGTACGCGGTGCGCCGTACGGTGTCGAGCCGTATGCCGTGCCGCTCCAGCTGTGGCGGTACGGGGCGGGCGCTGCGCCGCCGCAGCGCCCGTACCCGCGACACCAGCTCGGGGAACTCGAACGGTTTGCCCAGATAGTCGTCGGCGCCGAGATCGAGCCCGGCGACCCGGTCCTCCATGGAGCCGGCGGCGGTGAGCATCAGAATCCTGGTCCGGGAGCCGGAGGCGACCAGCCGCCGCGCCACGTCGTCGCCGTGCACGCGTGGCATGTCGCGGTCGAGGACGACGACGTCGTAGTCGTGCAGCCCCAGGTAGGCGAGGGCGGCATCGCCGCTGTACACCGTGTCGACGGCGAACCCCGCCCGCCGCAGCCCGGTAGCGACCAGCTCCGCCAGGATCTCCTCGTCCTCGGCGACCAGTACCCGCATCGTGATGTCCCCTGCCTCGTGCACGCGTGTCCATTCCCTCCAAGGATGCGTCTTTGCTACGGGAAGGGATGTTTCGCAAAGGTCTCCGTCCCCGGTGCCCGGTTTATCGGTGTGAGTCGATCTCCCGCAGGCCGTTAGGATTTCGACCATGGCGGCCACTGGATCCGAGAAGCAGGGGGCGACGGCGTACTACGTCTCGACCCCCATTTACTACGTCAACGACGCTCCTCACCTGGGCCACGCCTACACGACCGTCGCAGGCGACGTGCTCTCCCGCTGGCACCGCCAGCGTGGCGAGAAGGTGTGGTACCTCACCGGCACGGACGAGCACGGTCAGAAGATCATGCGCACTGCCGAGGCGAACAACGTCACGCCCCAGGAGTGGTGCGACAAGCTCGTGGAGGAGGCCTGGAAGCCCCTCTGGGAGCACCTGAACATCGCGAACGACGACTTCATCCGTACGACGGAGAAGCGGCACACCGACCGGGTGCAGGAGTTCGTGCAGGACCTGTACGACAAGGACGAGATCTACAAGGGCGGGTACGAAGGCCCGTACTGCGTGGGCTGCGAGGAGTACAAGCTCCCCGGCGACCTCATCGAGGCGGAGGACGGCACGAAGCTGTGCCCGGTCCACAAGAAGCCGGTGGAGATCCTCAAGGAGGAGAACTACTTCTTCAAGCTGAGCGAGTACGGTCCGAAGCTGCTGGAGTTCTACGCGAACAACCCCGGCTTCATCCAGCCCGAGTCGGCCCGCAACGAGGTCGTCAACTTCGTCAGGCAGGGCCTGCAGGACCTGTCGATCTCGCGCTCGACGTTCGACTGGGGCATCCCGGTGCCGTGGGACGAGAAGCACGTCATCTACGTGTGGGTCGACGCGTTGCTCAACTACGCGACGGCGGTCGGTTACGGCGCCAACCAGGAGAAGTTCAACGGGACGTTCCCGGCCGATGTGCACCTGATCGGCAAGGACATCCTGCGATTCCACTCGGTCATCTGGCCGGCGATGCTGATGGCCCAGGGCCTGCCGCTGCCCGGCAAGGTCGTCGCCAACGGCTGGCTGATGGTCGGCGGCGAGAAGATGTCGAAGTCGAACCTGACCGGCATCAAGCCGCAGGACCTGACCTCGCACTTCGGCGTGGACGCGTACCGCTGGTACTTCCTGCGCGCCATCGCGTACGGCAGCGACGGCTCGTTCTCCTGGGAGGACTTCACCGCCCGCTACACCTCCGAACTCGCCAACGACTACGGCAACCTCGCCTCGCGCGTCGCCGCCATGGTCGGCAAGTACTTCGGCGGGGCGCTCCCGGAGGCCACGGCCGCGGGTGACGCCGAGAAGGCGGTCCAGGAGGGGCTGGCGAAGGCCGTCGCCACGGCCGACCGGAAGATCGGCGAGGAGCTGGACTTCCAGGCCGGCATCCTGGCGATCTTCGAGTTCGTGAAGCAGGTCAACGGCTACATCACGGAGCAGGAGCCCTGGAAGGTCGCCAAGGACACCTCCCCCGAGGGTCAGGCCCGCCTCGCGACGATCCTCTACACGGCTGCCGAGTCGCTGCGCGGTGTCGCGGTCCTGCTGAACGCCGTGATGCCGGAGACCTCGCAGAAGCTGTGGGACTCCCTCGGCGCCGAGGCGTCCCTGGGCGCGCTGTCCGACCAGCGCGTACAGGACGCGGGCACCTGGGGCCGGCTCCCGGTGGGCGCGACGGTGACGAAGGGCGCGGTGCTGTTCCCCCGCCTGGAGGAGAAGCCGGCGTAAGCGACGGGCTCACGCACATACGCACGGCGAAGGGCCGGGACCGCACGATGGGTCCCGGCCCTTCGCCGTACTCCGCCGCCTCGGGGTCAGCGGACCCAGTTCTTCAGGGGCTCGGTGTCGAGTTCGATGCCCACCGGGTCGGGCAGTTCGACGGTCTTCCCGTACGGCACCGTCGCCACCTGCTCATACCGCACACCGTCGGGCTGCGAGTGCACCTTGACCTCGCAGGTGTCACGGTCGATCAGCAGGTAGACGGGAATGC
Organism: Streptomyces sp. NPDC002958; assembly: GCF_055563255.1. Lineage (NCBI taxonomy): Bacteria > Bacillati > Actinomycetota > Actinomycetes > Kitasatosporales > Streptomycetaceae > Streptomyces > Streptomyces sp. NPDC002958. Next base: position 353,269 of record NZ_JBVHDS010000007.1, read on the forward strand.
TGGTCTCGGCGTACGCACGCGGCTTCTCGACGCGGTCCCGGCGGTCGGTGTCCTCGTCGTACGAGGTGACCTCGACGACCATCAGGACGCCGTCGGGGCTGGCCCACTCGCCCTGGCCGACAAAGTTTTCGAGCGGGGCGAGTGCACCATCCGGACGCGCGTTGCCCTTGCGGTACGTCTCGAGGCGCAGTCCCTGTTCGGCGAAGAGCCAATTACCCTGGCCCGACTGCATGCAGATCTGCGTCAGCCAGGCGATGATCCGCCCGTGATCCCCGTCCGGCGCAGCCTTGACCCCCAGTTTCCCGTTCACGAACTCCAGACGCAGTGCTTCTTCGGCACGTATGGCGTGACGGGCGAGGTCCTCGAAGACCTCCTGGGTCAGCACACTCTCCTCAACCACGATCATCGCTGCCTCCTGAAGGAAACCGGGCTGCGTCCAGCGTATGGGCCAGAGCGCGGACGGTACCCGGTTCACCGCTCCAGCCCCTCCGCGTCCCCCATCACGACTACCGGCTTCTTCGCCGGGTCGAGGGTCTGCAGCAGTTCCCTCATCCGGTCCTCGGGGAGCGAGATGCAGCCCTGGGTCGGGCCGTCGTGGTCCACATGGATCCAGATGCCACCGCCCCGCTCCTGGCCGAGCGGACGCGCCTGGTCCAGGGGGGATGCGCCGGGGATCCGGTTGTAGTCGATGGCGACGACATAGTCGAAGGAACCTTCGAGGGACTCCCCGTCGAACCCCTCGCCGCTCAAGGCGAACGCCGGGCTCTGGTTGTACGGGAGCATGGTCCCCGGGGGGTCGAGCAGGCCGCCCGCGGACGTCAGTCCGTAGACCCCGGTCGGGGTGCGGAGATCGTTCTCCCAGTGCTCGTCCGTCCAGCCGTTCAGGGCGTTGCGGGCCGGCCAGCGTTCCGTGGCCGCGCGCCAGCCCTGGGCGGGGTCGTCGCGGGTGTACAGGACCGCGGTGGACAGGCTGGAGCTGTACGAGTCACCGGTGACGACAAGCGCCTGCCGGGAGTCCGCTGGGATCGCGGCCCTGGTCCGCGGCCCCAGCGCGGGGATCTCGCGGGGGCGGACGCGCGGAGCGTACGGACCGGGGGCGGCCCGTCCCCGTAACCCGTCGGCCTGCGGTCCCGCGACACCGGCGGAAGCCGTGGCGGCCACCCGGACCTCGCGGGCGCCGGCGGCAGAGTCGGAGGTGTTGCCGCAGGCGGTGAGCAGCAGGATCGCGGCGGCACACGTTCCGGCGCAGACGGCGTACGGGGGGCGCCGGGCGGCCGACGGGCGGGACACGGACACGGGTACTCCTCAGCGGTCGTGGGTGAACGCAGCACGGGCGAGCTCCCCGTCACGCCTCGTCCCGCTGAACCCAGTTAACGCCGCGACACGCGAGCGCGAACCCGCACGAGGGCCATACGGCTGTATCTCCCGCCGGACACGCCCGCGGAATGGGCCCGGAACCGCTTTGTGGGTGTAGGTTCCGGGCCTTTCATCCCTGCGGGGGGTACGGAGGTCCCTGAGGGCAGGTCAGAGATCCGTGCCGTCGCTTCATCAGCCCGCCCGTGACCCGCTCGGGTCGTAGATGGTGTCCTCGGCGAGGCCGGTACGGGTGGTGGTGCTGGTCGACTACGGATCGACCTCCGCCGAGTCGAGGACTGCAGACTCCGCGAAACTGGGCGGGGCGGGCGTGCGGGCTGTGCGTTGCTGTGAGGCCGCGGATGTCACGCCCCGCCGAGCTGCCCGCCCTTCACGCTGCCCAGGAGCCGGTCCAGCTGGGCCGAGGTGACCGCCAGCTCCGTACCGGGGTCATCGCTCTCGCGGAGCCGTATCCGGCCGTCGGTGACGGCCAGTTCGACGCAGCTGTTCCCGTCCCCGCCGCCAGAGAACGAGGACTTCTGCCAGTCGATCGAATTGGACATGCTCTACCTCACAGCTCCTTGGTCATCCGGTGAATGAAGTCGCGCGACTTACGGGGATCGAGAGATACCGCTTCCACCTTGCGGAAGAGTGCTCGAAATCGGTCGAGCTGAGACTCGGCGTCAATGAACGCGGTGCCGTGAGGCGCGTCCCGCACCACCGTGTCCAGCCGAGGCACCGGCCCACCGGCGTACACCATCGCGCTCCCGGCACCCGCGAAGCCATCAGTATCGAAGGGGACAACCCTTACCGTTATGCCTTCTCCGTCGGACAGGGCGAGGATCTGGTCGAGCTGGGCACGAGAGGCCCTGCGGTCACCGACCCGGATGCGCAGTGCCGCTTCATGAATCACCGCCTCGTACTCCACAGGGGCAGCCCTTTCGAAAATGGTCCTCCGCCCCATCCTGTGGGCCACCCTGGCTTCGAGCTCACCTTTGGGAAGCTCCGGTGGCATGTACGAGAAGACCGCGCGGGCGTAGTCCTCTGTCTGCAGCAACCCCGGTACGTGGATGATCTCCACATCACGCCGGAACGAGGCATGGTGCTCCAGCTCCGACAGATCCAGAAACACGGGTGGGAGAACGCCCTGGAACTCCTCCCACCAGCCACGCGTACGGTCGGTCACCATCGCCGCGAGCGCGTCGATCAGCTCTTTGTCGGAGCAGGCGCAGTGGGCAGCGAGCCTTCGCAGCCGCTCTTCACTGACGCCGGCGTTCCCAGCCTCCATCTGGCTCATCTGAGCAGAGTTCGTTCCGAGAAGTCCTGCCACCTCCCGAGCCGTCATGCCCGCCGAATCTCGCAACTTGCGCAACTCCACGCCCAGGCGCACCTGGCGTGCGGTCGGCTGAGTCCTCGCCGGCATACAAACTCCTCCCCAACAGCACTGCCTGTGGGCTTCGTTGGAGCAACCCGTTCGGGTGCCAGATTACGCCAACGGCTTGCGCGGGCGAAAATTTTTGCCCTACCTTCAGTGATGTGCCGCACACGCCGCGAAACGCCGGGGCTCCGGAAGCGCACCGCCCCGCCATGCCATGGCGGGTGCGACATGCCACCGCCCGCAGACCGCCGCACTCCACAACCGATCACGCACCGACCGGAGTTCCCGTATGCCGAACTCGCCTGCGAGCACCGACGCCCCCTGGGAATACACCCTCTACATCCCCCACGACCCCCGCGCGGTCACGGTCTCCCGTCGCACCCTCCGCCTGATCCTCACCCTGCACGGACTGCTTCCCCTCTCCGAGACCGCCGAGCTCGTCGCCACCGAGCTGGTCGGCAATGCGGTACGCCACACCAAGGGCCCGGCCGCGTTACGCCTGCGCTGGGCGGGCCGCGTACTGCGCATCGGCGTCTGGGACGCGGACCCCACCCCACCGGCGCCACCGCTGCACTCATCCGCAGGAGCCGAGAGCGGGCGCGGTCTCGCCCTGGTCCGCAACAGCACGGACGGCTGGGGCTGGTATCCGCTCAGCAGCACCGGCGATTCGGGCAAGTTCGTCTGGTGCGAGCTACTGGCCACAGCGTGAACCGCCTCTGCTCCGTGGCAAGTTCTGGCAAGTTTCTCGCATCAGCGTCTCCCCGGAAACAACCTCAGTAGCTGTTGGCGTACGAGCCTTAGGACGGCGTTTTCGCTGGTGAGGCATAGGGTCGGTGATTCCGTGGGAGTGGTGGCCTGTCATGTCGTCGCTTGCCGGGGGGTCGCGGATGCCGTCGGTCGTTGGACTACCGGAACAGCACGAGTTCGCTGCTCGCCGTCGAGTCGACAACTGCGTGAGGAGGCCGACCGCATCCAGGCCGAACTGGCCGCGGCCGAGCAGGAATGGGCGGTCGTTATGACCAGCTAAGACGCTGGTCATAACGTTTCTGCGTCACCACTGAGTGGTGGGGCGGGTGGGACTCGAACCCATGCAAGTGACCCGTCTCACCTGCGAAGTTGCCGAAACAACGGACATACACGCCCGTTCCCATCCGGCTACATCCTGCTCGATCCCGCTCGAACGAGTAGCAGTTAGGTGTTCGCCACACCGCCGCCGCTCCCACGGACTTACTCACCGGCTGACTCCGAGGAGCACGGAAAGTACCTCCAGCCACGTTCCTGACTCTCACCCGGAGACCGGGAAGGCCTAATGGCCTCGGTGGGCCCCGCGGACACCTGCACTGTCACGCTGCGTAGCGTAAGAGTTCTACGTCCGCGCGGAGCGAACCACTTCGATGGCCGCGCCGAGCCCGACTGCATCTCGCGCAGAGAGCGCTGGATCCGCCCCCTGATTTCACGTCAGAATCAGCCCAACCGGGCCCTTGCTGCCGTCCGGACATCGGCCGAGCCCGGCTTCACCCACCTGAGGAACTGGCGGCCCCCGGGACAGGTAGACACCGACCCGAAGCGGGCGACCGCACCGGGCAGGCCTGCTGATCCTGACGGACCGCCAAGTCCTGTGCCTAGCTGCGCACTTGCCGGACCCCATCCGCGCCCGACCAGCCCTGGCACGCCGCAACCCGCGCGTATCAAGCGCTCGACCAGCAACTTCACCACGCCCGTCACTGAGTGATCATTTTACGTTGACTGCAAGATCAACTGTTCGATAACTTCCCGTTCTCACCTGATGTGGACAGCCCTCATGGGGGGCCGCATCGGGTGCGAGATTCGGAGTTCCCGCATGTCGGGCAAATCTTCCAAGCGTGTATCCGCCGTGGTCGCCATGGCTCAGCCTTCGTCTTTGCGTTGTCCTCCGGTGCCTCTGCCAACTGGTCGGGCTCCATCGCTTCGTGGACGGACGGCGGCGGGGCCAACGGGCAGTCCCGCTACTGGGCGGACGAGAGCTACTCGGAGATCATCTTCAAGGGTTGCTCCGTGCAGGGCGGCAGTAAGACCACCGGTGTCGAGTTGTGGGACTACGACGCGCTGTCGGCTAACGACTACTACGGTGAGAAGACCTTCACCAACTGCTTCAACGGCTCGACCTACGCGAGCCGGGGCGAATACAACGGTCTGCCTCAGGAGTCGGACTACTTCTTCCAGCTCGACAACGTCGGCGGCGGGAACTCGTGCTGCCTGCTGTGGGCGAGCTACGCGGGAGTTGACACCACACTCGCCGACTCCTGACCAGTGTTCTGCAGCGTGGTGCCTCGCTGTCGGCGAGGCACCACGCCCCCTGTTCGGACCGCTCCAGGAAGCCAGAAGTGAAACCCCTCACACTCATCAGGTCCAGCAGTGCGCTGCGGGTCGCGCCTGTCGCCCTGCTCCTCGTGTTCGCCTACTACGCCACCGATCTCGGTGACGACCTCCGCGCCGATCCACTGGGCTACTCCGCCACTGTGGTCGACGCAGTGCTGCGCAACCTGATGCCTGTGGCCTTCGCGGTTGCCTCGGGTCTCTCCGCTTGGGAGGCGCGGAAGTTGGGAGTCTCCGAAATCTGGCGGCTGGGGGCGCTGCGATCCCGCTACACCATCGCCGCACAGCATCTGTCTCCCGTTGTCGCGCTGGCGTGGTTGCTCCTCATTCTCCCCACGCTGTGCGCCCTGGCCCAGAAGCAGGTAGTGCCCGACTTGCCCGGCCTCACGCTGCTGGCCTTCGCGCTGGTGCTCTGCGTCGCCCACGGCATCGTCGGATTCGCCGTCGGAGCCACCATTCGGCACATCGCCGTAGTGCCCATCATCGCGGTCACCGACTTCCTGGCCGTCGGCTGGTCCACCGGACTGTCGATACCGTGGCCGCGGCACCTCACCGGCCTCTTCGCCGGAAAGATGATGTTCGGCGAACTGCCCACCCCCGCCGCCCTTGCGGCTCCCCTCCTGCTCGCCGTCGGCTCCGCCTGTGCCATGGCACTGCTCTGGGCACCTGTTTCCCGCTGGCTACGAGGAGCCGTCGCGGGAGCACTCGTCGTCGCGTGCGCGTTCGGATCGTTCTCCTTGGTCAGCAACTGGAGCTACATAGGCCCACGGAGCACCGGTCATGGCACACTCGCCTGTGCCGGGCAGTCCCCCCGCATCTGTCTGCCTGAGGCGCGCGCCGAACACGTCTCCGCTCTCACCGAGGAAGCGAAGGCGACGCTGGAAAACCTGCGTCGAGCCGGTCTGCCTGCCGAGCCGACCTCCATCACAGACACTTCTCTCAACCTCCGGTATCCCGAACCGTCCACGGAGGATGACTGGACCGTCCCGCTCGTTGTCGGCGAGGCGACCGGCACCGTTCGCTACCAGATCGCCCGCGAAGCGGTGCATTTCGAATGCGCTCCTCCCGCCACCGGTCCCGCTCGCCTGGTGTACTACTGGGTGTCCTCCAAAGTCGGACAGGCGGACACCTACTTGAAACGGCTCAGCTCCGAACCCGATTTCACGGCCCAGGAACGCAGCCGTATCCAAGACCGAGTAGGAGAGGTTCTGCAGTTGAACGGGGCGCAACAAATGGACTGGTACGAGACGACCGTGGCGGATGCCTGCGAGGAAGACGGGAACACAACGTGACGTGGTGGCTGCGTGCCCGCCGCGCCCACACTCGGCTGCCCCTGGGCTTCCTGATGTTCACGCTTCTGGCGGCGATCGTTCAGGACACCCCCCTCTTCCTGCCGTCCATCTGATCCGGCGGCTCTGAGATCGTGCAGGCTGTCACACTTGTTCCGCTCGTGCTGACCTCGGTCCTCTTCGACTGTCTGCACACTCGGCTGGACGCCGCCGAGACCACCGGAATCCGACCCGTCAGGTTCTTCGACGTCCTGCTCACACTCGGCGTGGTGGCACTCGCACTTGCCGTGGGCGAGGTGATCGCCATGGTCACCGGGGCCGCATCGGCCGAGACACTGGGCCGCAACACAGCCTTCCTCGCCGGCCTCACCCTGTTGTGCGGGGCTCTCTTCGGGAGATCCGCAGTCCTCGTTCCCGCACTGTGGCCGCTGATCGGCGTACTTTTCGGCATGAGGGCGGCCGGCGACGCCTACCCGTGGACCGTACTCCTCGAACCGCCTGGCACCTGGTACGCCTCCGTGGGAGCCCTCTTGATGCTCACCGTTGGCGTTGGTACCCACCTCCTTTCCCCGAACCGCTTCGCACGGAGTGCCGCATGACGCTTGTTCTCAATTCCTGCACCTTCGCCTACGGCCGACGGCGGGCTGCGGTGCTGAAGGACTTCGACTACCGCCTTCCGGACGGACTGACCATCCTTCTCGGACCGAACGGGGCCGGCAAGTCCACGATGCTGCAGCTGGCTGCTGCCGTCACCGTGCCCCAGCGGGGAACCGTGACGTGGGATGGACTTGACGCGAAGAGCAAGGACTTCCGGCGGTCGGTGGCCTGGATGCCGCAGAACATCACCCCCCTGCCCTCACTCACGGCACGGGAGTACATCGCTTATGTGGGCTGGCTGAAGGGAATGAGCAGGGGCGATGCCTGGGACAACGCTCCTCGAGCGCTGTCCCGCGTCGAGATGTCGGAGAACGCAGACACCCGCACCAGCCAGCTCTCGGGCGGCCAGCTGAGGCGTGTGGGTGTGGCCTGTGCCCTCGTCCACGATGCGCGGGTGCTCCTCCTGGATGAACCCACGGCCGGCATGGACCCACGTCAGCGACGGGTTTTCCGTGATCTCCTTGCCGCGGTCAAGGGCGAGGTCAGCATCCTGCTGTCCACGCATGACGTGACCGACCTCGCCGAAGAGGCCGATCACGTGTCCGTGCTGGTTGGCGGACGTCTCGTGCAGAGCGGGTCAACCAGCGAGTTCCTCGCCCACACTCCGCCCGGTACGGCGCAGGGCCGGGCTGCCGAAGGGGCTTATACGACCCTGCTCGGGGCGGCCTGACCCGTAGCCGGATCGATCTGATTCTTCGCCTCGGGGGTAGAGCCTGTCCCTGCTGTCGATGGGGAGGTAGCGGTGGGGAAGGCGATCCACTCGTCGTGCTCTCCACGCGCACGGCGGTGGTGCGTCGTTCGCGGGCGACGTCGTCGGGGAAGATCCGCACGGCGTCGTTCCGAAGTTGATCTCGCGGTTGATCTGCTCCAGGGGTTTGGTCGACTGGATCTTCCTCCCACGTCGATCAGGGAAGACCGCGATCGCGGTCAGGACCTCCTTCGCCTTCAGCAGCATGCTCTTGACCTTGGGGCAGTTCTCGATCACGCCGTGAACGCGGACGGCGGTCAGGTCGTGAATGTGTCCGGGCAGGGCCCGGGAGAACCACGCCCGGCTCCGGCTACCAGAGGTGCCGCGTTCATTTCCCGCTCAATGTCTCCGCGGTGATCCCCAAGGGCCAAGGGCACCGCGGAGATGGTGGCCGCGACGATCGCTACACCGACATCATCGGGTACCCCCGAACGCCCCCACGCACGTGGAAGGGCGGCCCGCCCACAAAGCCGAGTCCGCCCTTTCCGGTGAAAGCGCGACGACTGTCCGGGCCCAATCCAACCGACCATGCAAGGACGGTTGATCGAGAATCTGCTCGTTGCCGACGGCAGCGGCCTGGCTCTCTCGATCCGGCACCAGCCGCGAACCCCGTTGGCTGGGACTCCCGGCGAAGATCACCGATGGACAGCGGTCAGGCGCGTACGTCCCGTTGCTGCACTTCCTTGAGAACCGCTGCCACCGTCGCGAAGTCGTTGTCCACGTGGAGCACCGTGTGACCATGATGGACCGCTGTCGCACACACCAAGAGGTCGATGGTTCCGGCGGCGCGGTGCTGCGCTCGCTGGGTGAGCTTGTACTGCGCGGTTTCGACCCAGCGCCACGCGTTCTTGGGAACCGGCGAGAGATGGCAGAGAGCATCCACCTCTTCGGCCAACTCGTCCCGATGGGCCGGACTTGTGGCCGAGTAGAGGAATTCCGCCCTCGTGGGCTCGCAGATATGGAACACGCCGGCGGCGATGTGCCCTTCCCAGGGCCGCAACGCCCCCGGCGTACGGAAGAGGTGCCACAGGGCGGACGTGTCGAGAAGGTACGTGATCACTCGAAGGCTGCCCGCCGCGCGCGCTTGGCAGCTGCATGCGCCGCAGCCGCAGTTTCGAACTCGCCCCGCTCACCCCGCGCGGCCAGCTTCTCGGCAGCCTCAAGTCGCTTGATGCGCGCCACGTAGTCCCGCAGAGCCCCGTTGACCGTCTCTTTCTTCGTCGACGCGCCCATGAGCCGCATCGCCTCGGCCAGCGCCTCATCATCGAGATCGACCTGGGTAACAGACATGCCAGCCATCCCTCACTACGAATACATGATGTACATAAGCATGATACGTCACCAACATTTCAGGCAGTTCATCGCGCACGGACAGAGAGGTTCCGACCCGCCGCCGAGCGGGCGGCCACAAGCCACACACCGGTGGGTGATGTCGATGCGGTGGGGTAGGCCGCCTCCCTCAGCGGCCGTGGGACCGCCTTAACGCCCCTCACAGACGCGGGACTGCAAAAGCCCAGGTCACAGCCGCTCAAGGCTCGTCTTCGATGCGCGAGGACTCACGTGCGCCACACCTCCGTGAGGCGTCCGCCGCGCGCAAAGTGTCCCCGGAAAACGCGTTTCCCCAGGTCAGAACGATTCTGCCTGGGGTTGCTCGGTGGGGCGGGTGGGACTAGAACCTAAATGAGAGACGCGTCTCACCTGCGGAAACGCCACAGAGGCGGACATTCACATCCTGCTGGATCCCGCTCCGTCCAGCTCGATCCCTAGTAGCGGTGGGGCGGGGCGGTACGTACCGCCCCGCCCTCAGAGGGCCCCGCATGTGGACGGCGGCGGGAGTCCGCCTGTGCGCATCCACAGGTCGGACCTCGACCATGAGGCACGCTGCCGCCCTTCTTGCGGCCTCTCCCTCTATCAAAGCCAGTCACTCTCCGTATCGGCCAAACGCATCAAGGTGCCGTATAGCTTCGGGCCTCACCGACCAATCGGCAGCCAAACGGCTCGGCGGGGACTGTAAACGTTCGGTCCTTCGCGATCATGCTCACCGAGCGCCAGGGCGAGCGGCTGCCGGACTGACTCGATGCCGTCACGCAGGACGTGTTACACAGCCTCCACACCCTCGCCGCGGGCATCTACCGCAACCGTGATGCCGTCATCGCCGGTCTCACCCTCTCCTGGAACTCGGACGTCGTGGAAGGGCATGTCAACCGCATCAAGATACTGTCGAGTAGCCGGGGGCATCGCAGCCCCCGGCCCTCACAGAACCGTACGTAACGATCTCTCGTTATACGGCTCTTGCTGCCCTGGTCACCAGA
>NZ_JBVHDS010000008.1:0-159624 GCF_055563255.1 Streptomyces sp. NPDC002958
GGTCGGGAAGAACCACTCATGGAGCCGCGTGCCGGCGTGGCCGAACGGGGCGTCGAGACTCTGCCCTTCACCAGTGGCGAATCCGTCGATAGAGAACGATCACATCGCACCGTCCGCCCTGCGCCCGATCAAGGGAGTGGCCCGCTGCGCCGTCGCCGCCCTTGTTCTCGCCGGCGCAGCCTGGGTGGCCCGGGCCGTGTGGCAGATCCGGCTCGCCGCAGCGGGACAGCCGCCGTCCGGACCACCGGACCAGGGCGACGGCGGGCACCGCCCGCCGACCGCGCTGGAGAACGCTTACCACATCGTCAGCTCCCTGGGAGACGCGGCCACGGCGCTGTGCGCGATCGCCTTCCTCACCTGGCTGTGGAGGGTCCAGGACAACGCGCACACCCTCTCGGGACAGCGCCCGCGCTACGCCTGGCCATGGGGCTACGCCGGCTGGATCGTCCCCGTCGCCAACCTGTGGGTACCCCGCGGGATCGTCGTGGACATCCACCGCGCCGACGCCCCCGGTGAGTGCCTACCACGCGCGGTGAACTGGTGGTGGGACCTGTGGCTGGTCGGCAGCCTGAGCGGAGCAGGCCTGATGTACACCGATACCACGGACGCCGTCATCGCCCGCGTCTACACGGATGCACCCCTGCTGCTGGCAGCCGACGCGGCCGTCGTCTTCGTCGTCCGCGCCCTCAGTGCGGTACAGCAGAAGCACATGTCCGAGACCCTGCGGCGCGGCGCCGGTCCGGTATTGCAGGTGAAGCGGGGGACCTGAACGGCGGTCAATCTTCAGCCCCCACCGGTCGCCACCCTCGTCGTCGGCCCTGTGTGGGGCGCCTGGCACCTGCCGCTGTCCCTGACCGAGTGGCATGGCCCCACGGAAGCGACCTCCACCCAGATCCTCGAGTTCATCGCCACGACGACCGCCTTCGGTTCGCTCCCGCGTTCATACAGGCAAGGGCATGAGGAACATGGCGCGTTCGAGCTGCCGGTTTCCTCCTCACCATGACGGAGCCGGGTGACGAGCAGAGGAGTTGGACGCCATGCCTGGGAATGCGGCACGAGGGGACGACAGCCGACGAGGGGGCACCGGGCAGCCGCTGACGGGTCTGGTACTCGGCCTCCTCGCCGGTCACGGGCGCTCGCTGTACGGGATCGGTCGGAATCCTCATCGCCAAGCGTGACGGGCTCGACGCCTCCCGACTTCCTGTGGGTCTGCGGGCCGAGAGCGCGCTTCCCGGGGCGCTCGATGTCCGCCTCGACAGCCGCGCCACCCAGCAAAAGCTGCACACCACGTTGCGCGGCGCCCGCCAGCTCCTCGCCGGTCGATGCTGGTCTCGGTGTCGACGTCGTGTTTGCGGCGGATGGTGTCGCGGCCGACGACCTCGTAGCTGACGATGGCCGCGCCGCCCGCGCAGGGAACGCCGAAAGCACCGCGGGGCCGCCTCTGATCTGCTCAACTCCCCTGCCGGGGAAAGATTATTCCTTATCCACGCCTGCCACCTCTGGGTACCATCCTGCCTCCAGGTCCGGACTCTTGTTCTATATACGGACGCATTACTTGAGCGACCGTCAGGTGCGAAGGCGTGAGGCCATTGAGTCATGCGGGCCCTGCCGCATCCTTCGGTCGGCTCCCTGACCAGAAGTGGTACTCCATTGCGCTCCAGACCCCCAGGGTCTCCCAGACCCTTACTCCGACACTTTCGCTTGACCGGCCGTCTGCTCCCACCACTGCTTGCCATGGCCCTACTGGCCGGGGTTGGTGTGAGCGACGGGTACACGGCACCGCCGACTGAGTTGGCCGCTGACTACGACTTGTACGAGGTCACCGCCGCCGAGCAGTTGCGGCAGGACCAGTGCCTGATGAGCGACGTACTGCGGCTGGGCGGGCCGGCCATGGCCGCCACCGCGAAGGAAGCGCTCAACCAGAGTCCGGAGCGGCTGCGGGAGCTGGCCGACCGGCACTACTGGGAGGACACTCCGCTCGCCACCGCGTACAGGTCGGACCAGGATGCCGCGCTTGTTGAGCTGGACCGGCTGAACGCGCTCCACGACAGCTGGAAAATATCCGGGCTCGAGACGCCGGGCGGCTTCGGTTCCGTCGTCGACTTCGAGTGGCCGCCCGGGACCAGTGGTGACGACGGTGAGGACTTCCACTCCCAGACCGGCCTCACGGCGTGGATCGCCGACCGGTTCTGGAAGGACGAGAGCGACTTCTACGAGGACGCGACTCCGCCGGCCGACGCGGAGACCGTCGCGGCGGTCAAGGCTCTGGGACAGCCGTTGTACGGCAGCGACCCCGACCCCTCCCTGCCGGACTGGAACCGACAGGTCGCCCTGCGGGAAGCTTACGAATACCTGACGGACAGGTGGAGCCGGGAGCCGACCGGCGCGGACAACGCCCGCCTCTTCCTGAGCTCGGGCGGCTTCCCGAACAAGGCGCCGGTGCCGGGAACCGCCGAGCACCGGATCGCGGTCGAGGACCTCAAGTCCCGCTTCGCCGCCTGTGCGTGGCGTGATCCGATGGACCCTGAGAAGGTCCTGGGCGAGGTCTCCGCGACCGCCGGGGCGGAGTGGCAGCAGGAGATCGGCTCGCAGGCCGCCGAGCGAAACGACATCCTGGCCGCGAACAAGAACGCCGTCCAGGCGCTGACTGTCGCCTCCGAGTCGATGGGCAAGATGCTCGGCTACTCGTGGGTCGCCGACCACATCACCCGCTGGCAGGACTACTGGTCCTCGGGCGGTATCGGTTGGATCGGCACCTCCCCGATGGCCGTCCAGATCCCGGGCGTGACTTTCCCGGGCGCGACCGGCAAGTGCCTGGGCGTGCAGGGTTCCGGCACCGCGAACGGCACGGCTGTGGAGGTCGTCGCCTGCTCCACGGCGGCCGCCCAGCAGTGGAGGATCAACGGGGGCTACGGCGAGGGCTACAGCCTGCAGAACGTGAACTCGCAGAAGTGCCTCGACGTGGCCACCAACCAGACGAAGATCCAGATCTGGACCTGCAACGGCACGTCCATGCAGGTGTGGAAGTTCAGCGTCCGGGCCGACGCCACCCTGCAGAACCTGGGGGCGAACAAGTGCCTGAGCCCCACGTACAACGCCGGACAGGACGTGCTCGCGGCCGCCTGCAGCGACGCTGCCACGCAGAAGGTGCTGTTCAAGGTCTCCGAGCACAACGGCAGCGTTCCGCCGTCGACGGAGTTCACCAAGGCGTCGCAGCGGCTGAGCGCCGCGCGCACAGGAGCGCAGGCCGAGCTGGCCGAGCTCAAGCGCCAGGCGACGGCCGCGACGGCCGCCCAGAACGCCAGCGTCACCGCCGAGCAGGCGGCGTACGCGATCGCGGACGCCAACGGGGCGCCGCGGGGCCGCGGTCTGCTGGTAGGCCAGCAGAAGGCGCAGGTCACGCAGGGAGCGGCGGCCGCGGTCGCGGCGCTGGTGAAGGCCGGTGAGACCGCGGAGGCGGCCACCCGGGCGGCTGCTGCGGACAGCGCCACGATCGCCCAGCGGGCGCTGGCGCAGGCCGCGCAGTCCAAGGCGGAGTTCCGCAAGCAGGCGGCCTACCGGGCCGAACTGCAGGCCAAGGCGGCCGCGGACGCGGCCAAGCTGCACCGTGACAACGCCAAGACGGACAAGGAGCTGGCCGAGGCCAAGCTCGCCGAGTCCCTGGTCGCGGAGGCGGACGCGAAGGCGGCGGCGGCTGAGGCGCATGCCAAGCGACTGCAGGCCGAGGCTGAAGAGGCCACGGCGAAGAAGGAGAAGGAGACCGCCGACCTCAAGAAGTCGGAGGCGGCCCAGCACCGGCAGACCGCAGAAGCCGAAGCGGCCAACGCCGAGACCGCCAAGGGCAAGGCCGAGACGGCGGAGGCCACGGCGGTGGCCCGGAAGGAGGACGCCGAGACCGCCCGGGATCGTGCCAGGGAACTGCGCGACGACGCGTGGGACGCCGAGCAGAAGGCGGACGCGGCGCGCGCCAAGGCCGACGCCAAGGAGGCCTACGCCGAATCTCTGGAAGCGGGGGATGCGGCGGACGCCGCGCGGGCGGCGGCCAATGAGGCCGACCGGCACGCGGAGGACGCCGAGGCGGCGGCCGGCCGGGCTCGTACCGCGGCCGACGCGGCCACCCAGGCGGCAGCGGACGCGGACGCGGCGGCGACCCGCGCGGAGGCCGCCGCCAAGCGCTCCCGGGCAGCCGCGGACGAGGCGCAGGCGGCGAAGCTGCAGGCGGACGCCGCAGTGCGCACCGCGACCAGCGCCGCTGCCGACGCCATCGACGCCTCCGAGCACGCCTCGGCCGAGGCCGCGTTGTCGGTCGAGGCGGCCAACGAGGCCGAGGCGCAGGCGAAGACGGCCAAGGCCGAGGCGGACGCGGCGCAGGCCGAGGCCGACAAGGCCACCGTCGCCGCAGCGAAGGCGGCGGGGTTCGCCTATGTCACCGCGCAGGCGGCGGTGGACGCCGGGAACTCAGCCGCGCAGGTCGCCGCCCCCGCGAACGACGCGATCCAGCTCGGCTCGCCGTACGTCACCAAGGACTCGGCCGCTTCTCTGGTGGTCCTGTCCGGCCAGGCGGCGAAGACCATCGCCGAGCAGCAGAAGGCCGTCGCGGACGCCCACGCCGCCAATGCGGCGGAGGAGGCCGAGGCCGCCCAGACCATCGCCAACCAGGCACAGGGCGACGCCAAGGCCGCCTACCAGCACGCGGCGAACGCCGCCAAGCACGCCGCGGACGCCCGCGGCTACTCGGAGGAGGCACTGACCTACGCGGCCGAGGCGGCGACCGCCGCGGCGAAGGCACAGCAGTCACTGGCTCGCACCATCGGCTACCAGGCCCAGGCCACCGCCGATGCAGCCGCCGCCGACAATGCCGCGGGCCGTGCCGAAGGCTACGCCGAAGCCGCCCGCACCTCCGCCGACGCCGCCGCTCTCGACGCCGACGCCGCCCGCGCGGCCGCCACGCAGGCGGAGGAGTCCGCGAGCCAGGCCAGGGCCGCCGCTGAGCGGGCCGACGCTGCCGCGACGGCGGCGGAGGAAGCCGCCAAGGACGCCCAGGCCTACGCCGAATCAGCACAGCAGGCAGCCGAGTCCGCCGAACGGGAGGCCGCCAACCAGACGGTCAGTGACGGCGCCGGCACCAGCTTCGGCGGCGGCACGTTCTTCGTCGTGGACGAGGAGAGCGTCGAGGTCACGGACGTCAGGCAGGACCAGCCGTGCGAGCTGCCGCCCGGCCTCGGCACGAGCTGCACGGTCACCTTCACCTACACCTTCAACGTCAAGGTCGACTACTACCTGTGCACCAACTCCAACGTGCCGGCGACCCAGTCGGGCTGCCCCTCGGTGGACACGGTGCACCTGGGTTCAGAGCCCTTCACCGGCCTGAAGAAAGACATCACCAAGACATTCACCCAGTCGGATATCCTGCAAGGCTTGCTCAAGACCTATCTCGAGGTCGGCAAGCAGATCCTGGTCCAGGACTTCCTGGACTGCTGGCACGGCAGTGTGTCCGGCTGCGCCTGGGCGGCGTCCAACTTCATCCCGAGTAAGGCGCTGGGCAAGGTCGTCGAGGGGCTCAACGCCCTGAAGACCGCCATGCGCACGGGCACCGGGGTGCGGGAGGCACTCAACGCGCTGAAGGCACTGGACATCGACCCGACGACTCTCGCCAAAATCGAGAACACTGTCGACGCGTACGAGGACCTGGTCACCACATGCACCCGGAACAGTTTCCCCGGAGGCACCCAGGTACTCATGGCGGACGGCTCCCGCAAGGCGATCCGCGACGTGCACGTCGGTGAGACGGTGCTGGCCACCGACCCGCAGAGCGGGCAGTCCGCGGCCCAGCCGGTGACCGCGACCTTCAGCCACGACACCACGCGGCTGGTGGACATCACCGTCAGCGGCGGAGTCCTGACCAGCACGGCCGGTCACCGGTTCTACGTCGCGGAGCACGGCTGGACGCTGGTCTCGGACCTGCGGGTGGGCGACCGCCTGCACACCCCCGACGGAAGCCTGCACCGGGTGCAGGGCCTGCGGGACCGCGCCGGCCTGGCGCCCCGTGAGGTGTTCGACCTCACGGTCGACGGGTTCCACTCGTTCTACATCGGCACCGCCGGGCAGCGTTCCCGCGACGTCTTGGTGCACAACTGCACCAATATCCTCGCCGACGAGGGCGTCGAGGGTGCGCACACCCTCGGGGACCATGTGGACCTCAGCCCCCAGAAGCTGGCCGACAAGCTGGCCAAGGACGGCGTGGCGACGCAGTGGGCCAGCAAGGACATCGCCGTCGCGGCGGTCGACCAGGCCATGGCAGACTGGATCAAGCTGCCCGGCAACGCGGACAAGCTGGAGGCCTGGCGCCTCAGGCAGGCCCAGCGGGTCGGCAAGGGCATCGGTTTCGACCCGAGAAAGGACCTGCTGCCTATCCGCATTCAGGTCACCGGGCACGGCGCCTCACTCGGTACGAAGTGGGTGAGCGGCGGCAGTTCGGCAGGCCAGGCCGTCGGCAACACGGTGGTGATCCAGCTGAAGTTCGCCAAGGGGCATATGAAGCCCAAGACCTGGGTCGTCTACACCGCCTACCCGGAGTAAACATGACATACGAGACCGGCCTCACCTGGCTCTCCGAGCAGTGCGATGAGCTCGCGGACCTGCCTACTGCGGAGATGGAGTGCCTCATCGAGCGGGGGCCGGTCTCGGCCCTGCTCCTGACCACCGAACGGTCGGTCCGGGAGCTTGGCCGTCCGGCGTCCCTGCAGCTGGGCCGTGACGTACGGCGGCTACTGGACTCCGGCCTGGCGGACGACACGATCCGCACGGCCTGGGTCGGCTCAACCGACTACGCGTTCGACCCGGCCAAGCAGCAGGTCGGAGCGCGGGAGTGGCTGGAGCGGATCGAATCGGCCTGGCTCGCGGCGGAATCCCACCGTGACCCCGGCTTTACCCCGCCCCCGGCCGACCCCGTGACAGACGAGTCGCTGTGCGCCGCGGTGTACAGGGCAACGGCCCCGCTGGCTGCCGCGCTGACGCGGGCGCACGAGGAAGGAGAGGTGTTCAACCCGCTGCCGCTGCCCGCGCCCCTGGTACCGGCGCTGGAGCAGGTGATCACCGGGGCGTGCGCCGACCTCGGTTTCCGGCTCTTCCTGCGCGCGGTCAAACGCTACGCGCTGCCGCTGGACGGCCCGTGCCGGGTAGCGCTGGTGGCACTCGGCGAACGTCTCGGCTACCCGGAAGGTGCAGTCGACCAGGGCCTTCAGAGGGACTGACGTTACGAGGGGTGGGCGGGACGCACGTCCCGCCCACCCCTCGCAGCAGACGTCAGCACACCGACTCCGCCTCGTCCATCCGGTCCACCGGCACCGTCTTCAGCAGTGGCAGCGCTGCAGCGGCTCGTCAATGCCGACGGTAAGGCGGACCGGTTGGGTCATCTCCGTGTCGGCCACCACGGCGTCGGTGGTGGCCACCTGCGCGATCATATGCGGTGCATCTGGCTCACAGGTCTCGGTCAGGTGGGCCTTGTAGCTGGTCCAGCCCGAGCCACGCTTGATCCCGTAACGGGCATTGGTGTCATAGGGAGAGCACAACCGGTGATGAACTTGCGGGAGATCCTTGCTCTCCCGCAAGCGCACGCCCCTGTCGTCGCGGTGGTACTGCTGGACCCAGGAGACACGCAGGACCTGCACCGCCTCGATCTCGCGCAGCCAGCCTGGAGCCGTGGGGGCGCTACTTCGCACTCGACGGCACCGATCACCGCAGCCACGACGAACAGAACGCCGCCTACGTCCGCTGGCGCAACACCCGAGCGGAACCGAAGACCTACTTCGCGCCCGACTCACCGATCCGGTCATGGCCACTTCATCCTGGATGGTGGTGGCGCCCTGGGGAAAAGTTGGGTTCGGCCGGTTGATCGCCTGGTCGGGCGCCATGTTCCGGGCACCCGACCAGGTCTTCCCTCGGTTACAGATACGGGCGGTTGATCAGCTCAATCGCGTGGCCGGTAGGGTCTTTGAAGTACACGCCTCGACCGCCGTGCCCGTTGTTGATCTCGCCTGGGCGGCGCATCTGCGGATCGGCCCAGTGCTCGATGTCGCGATCACACAGCCGCCGATACGCGCGATCGAACAGCTCGTCGTCGAGCAGGAACGCGTAGTGCTGCATCTGGATCTCCACCGGCGGCTCGGCGAACTGCAGTAGCACGCCGTCGGAGAGCTGATGTTGGTGAACGGGCCCCAGGGCGGTGCTTCTGAAAGCTCCAACAACTCTCGGAAGAACCGAGCCGACTCGTTGCGGTCCTTGGCAGCGATGATGGTGTGGTTGAACGTGGCTGTCATTCGGCTGACCTCGTTGTTGTTCGACACGGAAAACGGACTCGCGGTGGGCGAGTTCCGGGAGGTCCGCGTGCGAACTGAGGGGGTGCGTCCTTTGCACCCGTCGTGCGATCAGCCCTCCACCGGGTGGCCAATCTGCGTGTGGCGTAGCGCCGGTCCGGTGTTCACGTCGGGTGACCCTACTTGAGCAGGCTGGCTGCCACAACAGGAAAGCGATCGGCTGCGATCGGCTCCGGCTCCGGACCCACACCGGCGTCTGCGGGGCGGTGCTCCCGTTGATCACCGCCGCTGTCAGACCCTCATGGCAGCCTTGCGGCCCATGAGCACTCCCGATCGCACCATGCCTCCCCTGGACGCCGATGAGCGGACGTCCCTGGCGAGCTGGCTGGACTTCTACCGCGCCACCCTTGCCCGGAAGTGCGAGGGCCTCGACGACGACCGGTTGCGTGAGGCATCCGTGAAGCCTTCGCCGATCACCCTGCTCGGTCTCGTCCAGCACATGGCGGAGGTCGAACGGAACTGGTTCCGTCGGGTCCTGATTCAGGAGAATGTGCTGCCGATCTTCACCCCTGACGCCGACCCGTCGGGCAGCGACGGCGGGTTCGACCTCGTCGAGGGGGCCGACTACGGAGGGGCGCTGTCGACATGGCAGGCCGAGGTGGAGCGGGCCAGGGCGAACTGCGCCGCTCGGTCCCTCGACGACACCAGTCCGTTCATGGGCGGGCAGGTCACGCTGCGCTGGATCTACACCCACATGATCGGCGAGTACGCCCGCCACTGCGGACACGCCGACCTCATCCGCGAGCGCATCGACGGCCGCACGGGGGCCTGAGAGTCGGCGATCGGTTGAGCGGTCGCGCGAAGGGGCCGGATCGGGGTTGTCAGCGTGAGCAGATAGCGTTGAATCATGTCCAACATGGCCGTCCTTGAAGGTGTGTTGGAGCGCATTACGTAGCCAACGAGGAGAACGGGAACACCTTCGCTCGCGCGACGCAGTGGCCCAGTCCCGGGTCAAGCTGCGAGTCCACCGACCGCCTCGAAGCCGAGCGTCGGACCCGCGCCGAGGCCGAAGACGGCAAAACAGAACGCCTCACTGCTGCTGAAGTGCGCGTCTACTCCGCAGACGGAGAATTGCTAATCGCGCCGGATCTCACCTACCACTACGTCAAGGATCACAACTACCTGCCGCCTCGGGAATTTATTGCGACCTGCTTCGCGACCCGGACCTGCGTGAGAGATTTCTGTTGCGCGTGTGACAATGCCTCGCAACTGGTCAGCTATTGCTGACCAGTTGCGAGGCGCAGTCGGTCTCAGATGTTGATGCGGTCGCCCTTGACCGCCGCGACGAACGACGACCAGCCGTCGGCGGAGAAGACGAGCGCGGGGCCGTCCGGGATCTTGCTGTCGCGGACGGGGACTGCGGCGTAGCCGACGGCGACCTCAAGGCACTCGCCCTGACCGCCACCGCTGTAGCTGGACTTGAACCACCCGGTGAACGTGGACGAGTCGGAGACGCTGCGCTTACTGCTGACCATGTTCGTGTTCCTCCGCTGCTGCCCGCACAAGGGCCACTGATTCCTGGTGCGACATCGCATCGCTCAAGGCAAGATCGTAGGCCGTTTGACTGGACCTCACCAGAGCTGGATCATCCATCAGATGCCCCGTCAAGAAGCCCTCGACATAAGCCACCGGCGCGGCATCCTCGAAGCCCATCAGTGACAACAGGCTCTCTTGCAACGCGTGCGCCCCCACGCCGAACGGCAGCACATGCAACCGTAGCCGCCCGGCATCTGCCATGTCGGCGATCTTGCGCAGCTGCTCGGCCATGACCTGCGGTCCGCCGACCTGACGCCTGAGTACGGCCTCGTCCAGCATGGTCCACAGGACAGGGTTCAACGGGCCGTCGAGGATATGGGCACGCTCGGTCCGGATGACGACATCCCTGTCAAGGTCCGCCTGCCGATGGTTCGGCCGGTACGCGCGGAAGAGCGCACGCGCGTAGCCGTCCGTCTGGAGCAGACCGGGCACCAGGGAGAGCGCGAACTGCTGGATCAGTGTTGCCTGCTGCTCCAGCTCCGCCATCACGGCGAAGTGATCGGCGTACTTCGTCTCCAGGTCCTCCAGCTATCGGGCGAAGAAGCCATCCGTCTGGAGCGCGCGATCGACCCGCTGCGCGTCATCCGGGTTCGGCAGCCGCCGCCCCGCCTCGTAATGGCTGATCAGCGTCGGCGAGCACACCACCTGATCGCCCAGGGCCTCCTGGGTCAGCCCCGCTGCCGTCCTTCGCAGCCTCAACTCCTCCCCGTACTTCTCCCTCGGTGTACGCGGCTTCCGGTTCATCGCCATCCAGCCCCAACTCCTCTGTCTGACCAGCGGGCTGTCAAGCCCGAACCCCTGGCAGCGTAGCCACGCCCGACCCCACTCTGTGATCAATTCACCACAGAACGCATCCGTTCGTGGGTAAGTCAGAGGGAGAGCGCACACATGAAGAATTTCGTCCGCCGGTTCACCGAGTCGCTGGTGCGGTGGTTGCGCCCGGTCCCCGTCACCGTCCATCCGTACTCCTGCGTATATGTGGCCGGCCCCACCGTCCGCCGTACCGGTGAGCGTCCGCTGTGTGGGGAGGGCGGCCCACTGGTGCGTCCCTATCTCGAGGCCCAGGCCCCTCCGCCGAGCCGAGGTCGCCGCGTGAACGGGGAGCAGGGCGAAAGCCGCACGTTCAGGTTGCTGCCCTGGACTGCGGCGGAGGGCAAGCCGTGTTACGTCCTGGGGGACGGCACCGGCTACGTGTCACGGATGGCCGACGGTATCGAGAGCATTCAACTCGGCATGGCGGACGACCTGCTCGGCCACGCCGCCGACCTGCTGGCGGACCGACGGGTCACAGGGGTGGAGCTCCACTTCCTCGCCAGCCGGCTGAGCGAGTCGTTGCGGGAGGTCAAGCGGGTCGCTGAGAGCCGGGGTTCGCGACTGAACGCGAGTGGACCTGTTCCGGACAATGACAGGCTGGGGCACCGAGAACCGGACATCGGCAGCCGGTGAGTCGGCAACCCGCTTGACGACGCCAAAGAGGAGAACGGGTACACCGTCGCTCACATCGACACTGGGCGCGGCAACGGTGATCTCCTCGTGATGGTCGGCGCGCTGCTCGGTGCCCAGGTGGGCGATTTCCTGCGGACGGAGGCGTGCTGGGGCTGTTGCGGACAGGGGCGGTGGCGTAGCCGCGGGCGACTTGAGGCATTCGCTGTCAGCGGAAGAGGTCGAGGAACCCGTTCACCCAGATCCCGACGAACACGATCGCCAGGAGCGCGCAGCCCATGGCCGCCAAGGACTGGCGCAACGAACCCGCCTCCGGCGCGTCACCCCGTACCTCGGCGAGCGTGTCCCAGGTGAGAGGGGGGTCCGGTCTTTCGACCGGGCCCCGTTTCGCACTTTCGGGGCGCGGGTGCGTCGGTCGGGTTCTCCGCCGGGATCCGCTCCTACGCGGGTTGCTTCACTGTCGTAGACAGGTCGGTCCCTCGTGCTTCCCCACAGCCTTCATGTCCGCGCGGAATGGCGAGCCGTCGGGCTGCTCGCGCGCAGCGGAGCGAACTATGCGCACCCGCTGCCGGGGCCCGGCCACATACGTCCCTGACCCGGCCCGCCCCTCCAACACGCCCTGAGATCAGGAGCTCTTGCGCGCGACGGACGACGTTCTCGCCCACACCGCACTCCTGGCCGATCTGGGCGCGGGACGGCGGCCGGTCTCCGGGTTCCCTCCCCCACCGGCCCGGCCCGCGACCTGCTCTCCCGGGCGCGCGGCTCCTCGGTCTGACCGCTCGCCCGCATGGGAGAGCCGTCAGGGGGTCGGGCTGTCCGGTCGTCCGTTCCAATTGCTTGTGTAGGGTCGGCCTTTGACGTGATCGGGACGTCTGGTCTTCCCGAGTCGAACGTCGCACCCTTGCTTGTCCGTACGGGGGAAGGATTCGATCTGATGGCGTGGGACGAATGGGAGCAGCTGAAGGCCGACGCCAGCAGCAGAAGCTCCTCGCGCATGCAACTAAACGGCGTGCCCGGCAACGGGGGCGGCGGAGGCGGCGGCGGGCAGCAGGGTGACCTCAAGGTCGACCAGCAGGACCTGGCCGCAGTCGGTGACAGTGCGTTCAAGCTGTTCACGGAACTCGGCCGCTACGGCCGTGACGCCTGGTCCAGCAGCCAGACCGCAGCCAAGGACCTCAAGACGCAGGAGTTCGAGCTCGGGGGCGCCCTGCACAAGGTCCAGGAGCGGTGGGAGAAGTCGCTGACCACCCTGCTCGATGCCTGCGCCCACATCTCCAACCACATGGACTTCACGAAGAAGGCCCACGCGGGCGACGAGTACTACATCGCGTCGACCGTCAGCAGCATCGCCACCCTCGACAAGGGTTTTGACGAAGGGACGAAGCGCTGATGGACCTCGAAGCACTCCGGCACGCCAACTTCTCGACTCTGAACACCGCGATCAGCGACTGGGGCACGGTCGTCAAGAGCCTGACGAGGCTGGAGAAGCAGTCGCGCGACGACATGAAGGCCAAGTCCGACAAGGCCAACTGGGCGGGTCTCAATGCCACCGTCTCACGCGAGTTCATTGCCAAGACGTTCGGTGAGTTCTCGGACGCCCTCACCCAGGCGACCTCCATCCACAACATCCTCAAGGACACGTACGACGAGCTCGTCGGGTACCGGGACAAGCTCAAGAAGGCCCTGGACGACGGCTTCGAGAGGGACAAGCTCTCGGTCTACGGTGAGAAGGGCGGCGGTTTCCGTGTCATCGCGAGCGTCCACCCCGAACCTCCCGGCACCAAGGAGAAGGCCGAGGCTCTCAGGGACACGATCCAGGTTCTCCTCGGCGCGGCCACGACGAGCGACTCCACCGCCGCCCGTGCCCTGAAGGCGATAGCCGAACAGGCCGACTACGGCTTCTCCGGCGCCAAGTACGCCGACCGCGACTCCGCCGCCGACGCGCTGAAGAAGGCGGACGACATGGCGAAGCTGGCGAAGGACGCCAAGAAGATGTCGCCCGAGGAACTCGCCGAGTTCCAGCGGACCATGTCCAAGTACAAGGACGACGAGCTCTTCTCCGCCCAGTTCGCCTCCAAGCTGGGGGGCAAGGAGACCCTGCAGTTCTGGAACGACCTCGCCGAGCTTCACCGCGGCGCGACGGGCGACGAGCTCAAGCAGCTCCAGGGCATTCAGAGGGACATGAGCATGACGCTCGCGACGGCCACGCTGTCCGACGCGGACGGCATGCAGGAGTGGAAGAAGAGGGTCATCGAAGAGGGGACCACGGCCTTCCGGGCCAACTCCTCGGACCCGGAGGCCGAACGGCGCCATGGGCTACCAGGTCATGAGCAGCCTGATGCACCACGGCAAGTACGACGCCGAGTTCCTCGACGCCTACGGCAAGCAGCTCCTGAAGATGGACATGGCGCCGGCCGGAAGCGCCGGCATGGGCACCAACGACCTCTGGAAGGCCGGAAACGTCACGGACCTCGTCTTCGGCAAGGACAACGGCAGCGACCCGCTGATCGGTTACATGAAGGCCCTGTCGCACAACCCCGAGGCCGCGCTGGAGACCTTCGACGACAAGAAGGTCTTCGAGCACATGCTGGAGAGCACCCGGTACACCGACCGCGACGGTTCGGTGGCGCACGCCCTGGAGTCGGCGGTGACGGGCTACGGGGACGGTGAGAAGGCGACCGATATCAGGCCGCACAGCAAGGCGCAGGTCGCGCTGATGCAGGAGGTCATGCACGCGGTCGCACAGCCGGGGACCGGCGCCGATCTGGTGAACAAGGCCACGGGCGAGAGCTTCGGCGACATGGCCGCCGCCTACATGCCCGAGATCAGCCAGTCGATCTCCGGCAAAGGAGCCGAGTCGATCTTCTGGAGCAACAGCCAGGATCCCGATGGGCTCAAGAGGCTGGATGCCACACGGTTCCTGTACGAGACGGCCCGGGACCCCATGGGCCGCGCCGCGATCATCGTCGGGGAGAGCGTCTACACGGCCAGTTCCCTGGAGGCGCACATCGCCCAGCCGGAGCTTTTCGACGGAAAGACGGAGGACGCGGTCAGGGCCATCTCCACGAACGCCGGAATCATCGAAGGCATCGTCGGGCACTCGGTCGCGGACGCCGAGATCGCCGGTGACCTGGAGGCCGAGAAGGAAGCGAACACCGCCCTCAAGACCAAGGGCGACATCGTCAAGTCCATCCTGGCCGCCGGGGTCGGCGTGGGCACCGTCGCCCTGGTGGGAACGGCACCGGCCGCGGCGGCGGCGGGCGCCGCGGTCAGCGGCTTCTTCGGCGGAATCGCGGGTATGTCCGTCGACCGCCTCATCGACGGGCAGCAGATCGACGGCGCCCTGGACCAGGCCCTCTACGACAGCGGGGGGAAGCTGAACGACTCCTTGGAATCGGCCAACGTGCAGACACAGGAGAGCGCCATCAAGGCCATGGAAAAGCACGGGTCCAAGGAACTGACGGAGGATGCCACGCGGAACATGATCCGCATGGCGACTCAGGCGGGCTGGAACGACAGCGACAACATGTTGGAGGACTCCCATGCCCGGCCGTCCGCGTAATTTCTGAGTGGATGTGGGAAGCCTCATGCAGGCACGTCGGAAGAAAAACTTCTTCACCGCTGGAATCGGCTGCCTGGTGGCGATCGCGGCGGTATTCGGATACCTGGAGATCTTCACCAAGGGCATCGACCGGCTGCCGGCCCGGCCGTGCGACGGCGCGGTGGACCGGGAGACGGCGGCGCGTGCCCTGCCCTCGGCGCGTTCGGCCGAGGAGCGGGGGAGCCTTCGGCAGAACCAGTCGGAGGGGGACTACTTCTTCGCCTGCTACGTACGCACCAGCGGTGGCTCCGTCATCTCGGGAGAGGTGCAGCCCCGTGACTCGGCTCCCGGCCCGTGGCGTGACTACTACGCGGAGAACGGGGGCGACAAGAACCCGGTCGAGGTGTCGTCCGGCGACATCAGAGCCTTGGCGCACCCGGACCGCGCGTATGTGTACGTCCCCTGCACCCCGCCCGGCAAGAAGCGAGGCGAGGCGCGGGAGGCTTATGCGCTGACCGTCGAGGCCCGCACCATCGGCGAGACCCGCGTCCACGGGACCGAGTTGCGGCAGGTCTTTGTCGACTTCGCCTACCAACTCGCCCGCCATACGTACAAGGCTGTCGACTGCCAGGAGTCGCGGACCTTCCCGAAGGAACTGCCCCGGCTCCCGGCGGCCTGAGGAACACCCGAGGCCCGGCCCGCTTTCGCGCGGTCCGGGCCTCCGTGCATCCGGCCAGGACCGTGCCCGAGCTGGTCGCCACCGGCCCGTCACAGGCGTTCACCTGGGACATCACCAAGCTCGCCGGGTCGGCCAAGGGGACCTGGTACCACGCCTACGTGATCACCGACATCTTCAGCCGCTACGTAGTCGACTGGACCGTCGAGCGCGCCGAATCGGCCGAGCGGGAACAGGAGCTGATCGGTTGCGAGGCGTGGAAGGCGTCAGATGCTGTCGCCCTTGACCGCAGCGACGAACGACGACCATCCGTCGGCGGAGAAGACGAGCGCGGGGCCGCTCGGGGTCTTGCTGTCGCGGACGGGGATGGCGCTGTAGCCGTCGGCTACCTCAAGGCACTCTCCGTTGCCGCCTCCGCTGTAGCTGGACTTGCGCCACCCGGTCAGCGTCCTGGCGTCATCGATGGTGGGCTCGGTGCTGTGCATGTTCGTGCTCCTCCGCGATGGCTCTGACGAGGGCCACTGACTCCTGGTGCGGGGTCGCGTCCCCCAGGGCGAGAGTGTAGGCCGTCTGGCAGGCCTCAACCAGCGCCGGATCATCCATCAGGTGTCCAGTTTGAAGACCCTCGACGTACGCGACTGGCGCGGCATCCGCGAAGTTCAACAGGTAGACCATGCTCTCCAGGAGTGCGTGTGCTCCCGATGCGAAAGTGAGCACGTGCAGACGCAGACGACCGGACTCGGCCATGTCCGCCACTTTGTGCAGCTGTTCCGGCATGACGCGCGGCCCGCCGACGCAGCGCCTGAGCGCCGCCTCGTCGAGCAGTGTCCAGGCAACTGGAGTCGATGACTTGGTGAGTAGTCGGCCGCGCTCCATGCGGTTGACAACGAATTCGTCAAGTTCCTCCGTACAGTAGTTGGGGCGATATGCCTGGAACACGGCACGGGCGTAAACCTCTGTCTGGAGCGTGGAGCGTGGAGCGTGGAGCGTGGAGCGGGCCAGGGCGAACTGCGCCGCCCGGTCGCTCGACGACACCAGCTCGTTCATGGGCGGGCAGGTCACCTGCGTTGGATCTACCTCTGATCTTGGCCAGTGCTCCGCCCTTCAGGACTCTGCTGAGGAATGCGTAATTCGAGCAGGGCTGGTTCGTTGGTTCTCGCCAACGCGGAGAACCGGATCACCGGGGCACGGCTGGTCAAGGACGCACTCGGCTGGCACATCGCCTTCAGTGTCCAGACCTTGGAGGTCGAGCCCGAGCCCCACCAGGGGCCGGACGTCGGCATCGACATGGGCGTCACCGTGCCCATCGCCCTCTCCGACGGCAAGACGTACGAGCACGGCGAATGGCTGACCAGCAAGGAGGAGGCCAGGCTTCTGCACCTGGAGCGGCGCGCCGCGCAGCGCAAGCGGCACCGCAAGCCCGGCGAGCGCACCAGCCGCCGGCTGCACCGCACCTACGACCAGATCGCAGGACTTCGCGCGAAAGCCAAGCGCAGGGCCCTGGACTGGCAGCACCAGACGACCACCGCCATCGCCCGCACATACGGCACCGTCGTGGTCGAAGCACTCACCATCACGAACATGGTCAAGTCGGCCAGGGGAACATCGAGGAGCCAGGGAAGAACGTTGCCCAGAAGTCCGGGCTGAACCGCTCCATCAGCGGGGAGGCATGGGGCCGCACGGTCACCATGCTGACGTACAAGACCGCCCGGCTCGGCGGTACCCTGCACAAGGTCCCCGCCCCCGGCACTTCCCAACGCTGCTCAGCGTGCGGCTTCACCACGCCCGGCAACCGGGAGAGCCAGGCCGTGTTCGTGTGCAAGAACCCCGACTGCGGCTGGTCGGGCAACGCCGACCACAACGCAGCCCGGAATGTCTTGCACTTGTACCGGATGGGCCTCGCGCTCATCCCGGCTGCCGGGAGGGCAGTCGTCAGGCGTGCGAAGCGCGTCAAGCCCGCTGCCGCAAGGTAAGCAGGAATCTCCCGGCTTCAGCCGGGAGAGCACTTCAAACGCACATGATCGGTGAGTACGCCCGCCACTGCGGGCACGCCGACCTCATCCGCGAGCGCATCGACGGCCGGACGGGGGTCTGAGAGCCGGCGCTGGTGCGAGGGGGCCGGGCCGGGATTGCCAGTGCGAGCCGGTAGCGTCGGTCCATGTCCAACATGGCCGTCCTGAAGGGGTTCTGGAGCGGCCGACGAGCCCACCCGGCGCCGGATCGCCACGGGCTGCACCGTCGCCTTCTTCCGCCGGTACCTCAGGGGCGACACGTCGGCGGAGGCACTCCTGACCGGCCGGGAGAAGCTGCCCGACGTGCCGGATGTGGTGAAGGTGGAGTATGCGAAGCCGCGCTGGAGCGGCGGTCCGGCCGGTCGCGGCGTGAGTGCGGCGTGAGTGGGGCGTGGAGGCGTGATGCGAACCAGCGACGAGATCTATCACCGGGTCCGCTGGGACCCGCGGTTCGACCCGGCCCGGTTCGTGCTGGGGATCAGCCAGCGCGGGGATGCCTGTAAACGCATCCCGCTGCCTTCATTCGTACCCGGGGGCGACATCCCGTGGCACCGGGTGGTGTTCATCGAGGCGGACGGCGAGGTGGTCTGGGACCGGGCCACCGGCGTGGACCGCATCGATGCGTCGGGCGCCGGCCGGGTGCGGGACCCGCAAGCGGACCTGAGCTTCGGTACGAGCTCCGGCATGGGCGATCCCGTCGGCGTCCTCGACGTGCCCCCGACGGCCCGCACAGCGGTGGCCTGGGTCCCGCCTGCGGAGCTGTGGCCGCCGATCCAGGACATCCGCCGGGATTACGATCCGCAGATCCACCGGTGGCCGCCGCACGTCAATGTGCTCTTCGGCTTCGTGCCGGAGTCCGACTTCGAGCGGGCTGCCCCGCTGCTCGCCGCGGCGACGGCCGAGACGCCGGTCTTCACCGCCCGGCTGGACGGGGTGCGCACCTTCCGGCACAGGGCGTACTTCACCGTGTGGCTCGACCCGACGGCAGCCGGCCAGGCGCCGTGGGCCCACCTGCACCGCCTGCTGCAGCAGCGGTTCCCGCGCTGCAGTGGGCCCGCCAAGAACTTCACCCCACATCTGTCCCTGGGCCGGACCCGGGATCCGCGGCGAGTCACCGCCGACTGTGTCACCCGGCTCGACACCATGACGGCGACGGTCTGGGAACTCGTCCTGCTCTCACGCAGGGGCGACGGGCCGATGCGGCCACGGGCCACGGTCGCTTTGCGAACGGGCGAGGTCCGCCGGCTGCCCGGGCCCGGCGTCGGAGCGCCGGGCCCGGAGGATACGGCATGGCTTTCCGGGATCACCGACAGATGAGGCCATGGCCAGGTGGGGCAAAGCGTCGCCGGACAACAGCTTCCTAGCCGCTCCGACCGGCCTCCTCGACGAACGTCTTGATGCCCTGGGGCCCCATCCGTGTGCACGCTCGGACCATCGGCGTATTCCAAAACGTCCTCCTCACACCGGAGTTGCTGATCATTCCGAAGATGAACCATGGGTGAAACAGGCCCTGGCCCGGCTGTGTTCCCGGCGGGCCGGACGGCGCTGCTCAAGCGCCGTCACCACAGGAAACGGGCAGTCTCCGAGGCCGGGAATGCGCTGTCGGTGGGAACCGATACCGTCGGAACATGTCCAACATGGCCGTCCTCGAAGGTGTGCTTGAGCGCATCACCTACGCCAACGAGGAGAACGGGTACACCGTCGCCCGCGTCGACACCGGTCGGGGCGCGGGTGATCTCCTCACGGTGGTCGGTTCGCTGCTCGGCGCCCAGGTGGGGGAGTCGCTGCGGATGGAGGGGCGCTGGAGCTCGCACTCGCAGTACGGCAAGCAGTTCACGGTGGAGAACTACACGACGGTGCTGCCCGCCACCATCCAGGGCATCCGCCGCTATCTCGGCTCCGGCCTGATCAAGGGCATCGGCCCGGTGATGGCGGACCGGATCACCACCCACTTCGGCGTCGACACCCTCGACATCATCGAGCAGGAGCCGAAGCGGCTCGTCGAGGTGCCCGGTCTCGGGCCGAAGCGGACGAAGATGATCGCCGCGGCCTGGGAGGAGCAGAAGGCGATCAAGGAGGTGATGGTCTTCCTCCAGGGGGTCGGCGTCTCCACCTCCATCGCCGTCCGTATCTACAAGAAGTACGAGGACGCGTCGATCTCCGTCGTGAAGAACCAGCCCTACCGGCTGGCCGCCGACGTCTGGGGCATCGGCTTCCTCACCGCCGACAAGATCGCGCAGGCCGTCGGCATCCCGCATGACAGCCCGGAGCGGGTCAAGGCCGGGCTGCAGTACGCGCTGTCGCAATCCACCGACCAGGGCCACTGCTTCCTGCCCGAGGAGCGGCTGATCGCCGACGGGGTGAAGCTGCTCCAGGTCGATACGGGGCTGGTCATCGACTGCCTCGCCGAACTGGCCGAGGACCCGGAAGGCGTCGTACGGGAGAAGGTGCCGTCGCCCGAGGGCGGTGAGCCCATCACCGCCGTGTACCTGGTGCCCTTCCACCGTGCCGAGATCTCCCTCGCCTCCCAGGTGCAACGGCTGCTGCGGACGCCCGAGGAGCGGATGCCGGCCTTCGCGGACGTGGACTGGGACAAGGCGTTGAGCTGGCTCGCGAGCCGCACGGGGGCGAAGCTCGCCCCGGAACAGGAGGCCGCGGTCCGGCTGGCGCTCAGCCGTAAGGTCGCCGTCCTGACCGGTGGGCCCGGCTGCGGGAAGTCGTTCACCGTCCGGTCCATCGTCGAACTGGCGCGCGCGAAGCACTCCAAGGTGGTGCTGGCCGCGCCCACCGGGCGGGCGGCCAAGCGGCTCTCCGAGCTGACCGGGGCCGAGGCGTCCACCGTTCACCGGCTGCTGGAGCTCAAGCCGGGCGGGGACGCGGCGTACGACCGGGACCGTCCGCTGGACGCCGATCTCGTCGTCGTCGACGAGGCGTCGATGCTGGATCTGCTGCTCGCCAACAAGCTGCTGAAGGCGGTGGCACCCGGTGCCCATCTGCTGCTTGTCGGGGACGTCGACCAGCTGCCGTCGGTCGGCGCGGGAGAGGTGCTGCGCGATCTGCTCGCCGACGGCAGCCCCGTTCCGGCGGTCCGGCTGACCACGATCTTCCGCCAGGCCCAGCAGTCCGGAGTCGTCACCAACGCGCACCGGATCAACTCCGGCGTACCGCCGCTCACTCAGGGCCTCAAGGACTTCTTCCTTTTCGTGGAGGACGAGACGGAGGACGCGGGCGTACTCGCGGTGGACGTCGCCGCCCGCCGTATCCCGGCCAAATTCGGGCTGGACGCGCGGCGTGACGTACAGGTCCTCGCCCCGATGCACCGCGGCCCGGCCGGCGCGGGCACGCTCAACGGGCTGCTCCAGCAGGCCATCACCCCGGGCCGGCCCGACCTGCCCGAGAAGCGGTTCGGCGGCCGGGTCTTCCGGGTCGGCGACAAGGTCACCCAGATCCGCAACAACTATGACAAAGGGGAGAACGGCGTCTTCAACGGCACGGTCGGTGTCGTTACCGCCCTTGACCTGGACGAACAGAAGTTGACCGTTCTGACGGACGAGGAGGAGGCGATCTCCTACGACTTCGACGAGCTGGACGAGCTGGCCCACGCGTACGCCATGACGATCCACCGCTCCCAGGGCAGCGAGTACCCGGCCGTCGTCATCCCCGTCACCAAGAGCGCCTGGATGATGCTCCAGCGGAACCTGCTGTACACGGCTGTGACCAGGGCCAAGAAGCTCGTCGTGCTGGTCGGCTCGCGGCAGGCGATCGGCCAGGCGGTCCGCACGGTTTCCGCAGGCAGGCGCTGTACGGCGCTGGATTACCGGCTGTCAGGGGGCCTGGGCGGAGAATCCCCGGACAAATGATCGATCAAATCGGTGGGAAACATCACGGAGGCCTTCCGGAACCGGAGTCGAGGGGGCAGGATGAGTAAGCTCGCGGCACTCAGTGCCGCGAGTAGGTCCAATGGACGACCTCGAGTGCACTCTCCTGAGCCAAATGGGGGAGGGTGGAGACAGTCAGGGAACCTCGAAGAAGAGGCACTACGTCGGTGAGGGATGACGTGAGCGACAACTCTGTAGTACTGCGGTACGGCGATGACGAGTACACCTACCCGGTGATCGACAGCACCGTCGGCGACAAGGGCTTCGACATCGGGAAGCTCCGGGCCAATACGGGCCTGGTCACGCTGGACAGCGGATACGGCAACACCGCAGCGTATAAATCCGCCATCACCTATCTCGACGGTGAGCGGGGCATCCTGCGCTACCGCGGCTACCCGATCGAGCAGCTCGCCGAGCGCTCGACGTTCCTCGAGGTCGCGTACACGCTCATCAATGGTGAGCTTCCCAAGGTCGACGAGCTGTCGACCTTCAAGAACGAGATCACCCAGCACACGCTGCTGCACGAGGACGTCAAGCGGTTCTTCGACGGCTTCCCGCGCGACGCCCACCCGATGGCCATGCTGTCCTCGGTCGTCAGCGCGCTGTCCACGTTCTACCAGGACAGCCACAACCCGTTCGACGAGGAGCAGCGTCACCTCTCGACGATCCGTCTGCTGGCCAAGCTGCCGACGATCGCCGCGTACGCGTACAAGAAGTCGATCGGCCACCCCTTCGTCTACCCGCGCAACGACCTCGGGTACGTCGAGAACTTCCTGCGCATGACCTTCTCGGTCCCCGCCCAGGAGTACGAGCTGGACCCGGTCGTCGTCTCCGCGCTCGACAAGCTGCTCATCCTGCACGCGGACCACGAGCAGAACTGTTCGACCTCCACCGTGCGTCTGGTCGGCTCCTCGCAGGCGAACATGTTCGCCTCGATCTCCGCCGGTATCTCGGCGCTGTGGGGCCCGCTGCACGGCGGCGCCAACCAGTCGGTGCTGGAGATGCTCGAAGGCATCCAGGCCAACGGCGGCGATGTCGACTCCTTCATCCGCAAGGTGAAGAACAAGGAGGACGGCGTCCGGCTGATGGGCTTCGGCCACCGCGTCTACAAGTCCTTCGACCCGCGCGCCAAGATCATCAAGGCCGCGGCCCACGACGTGCTGTCCGCGCTCGGCAAGTCCGACGAGCTGCTCGACATCGCGCTGAAGCTGGAGGAGCACGCGCTCTCCGACGAGTACTTTGTCTCGCGCAACCTCTACCCCAACGTGGACTTCTACACGGGTCTGATCTACCGGGCCATGGGCTTCCCGACCGAGATGTTCACCGTGCTCTTCGCGCTCGGTCGGCTCCCCGGCTGGATCGCCCAGTGGCACGAGATGATCAAGGAGCCGGGTTCCCGCATCGGTCGCCCGCGCCAGATCTACACCGGCGAGGTCCTGCGTGACTTCGTCCCGGTCGAGGGCCGCTGAGCCCCGTACCGCCCCTGCACCACCCCGGCCGCCGAGGCCGGTCGTCTTCGCCCCGAGTACCGCGCTTTCGCATAGAGCGCGGTGTCCGGGGCGATTTGCGTGTCCGGTCCTGCGCGGCACTGGTGCGCCGGGCCGACAGCGAGAAGCGCCCCGCCGTCGATCCCCCCACGGGCCGACAGCGAGGCGCTTCCCATATCCCGGAGCGGATTCCCCCCACGGGATCCGGCCGGGCGTCTGTGGGAGCCGAAGCTCCTGGGTGTTCCTCGGCGTTGCGTTGTGAACTGCGCTTTTCACTTGTACTTCGCGTGCGGTCTGCCGGGGTACGTACGCACGGGAGGGCCGCTCAAAGCACCCCGGTGCACGTGCCCCGGCCAACGCTTGCCCGAAGCATCCCCCAAGACGCTTCGACGGACATCCCCCAAGACATCCATGGCATCGCACTCTTAGACTCGCGAACCCGCCGAATGGTTACCCTGAAATCGGTGTGATCTAGGTCTCTTTGTGGAAGTTACGTGAAGGCGCGCAACCGCAGGCTGTTCGTCACGACGAAGACCGATGAGAACGCCATCGCCGCTCCGGCAATCATAGGGTTGAGCAGGCCAAATGCCGCAAGGGGCAGGGCGGCTACGTTATAGCCGAATGCCCAGAAGAGGTTGCCCCTGATGGTGGCCAGGGTGCGCCGGGAAAGCCGGATCGCATCGGCTGCCACCTTGAGATCTCCACGAACGAGGGTGAGATCGCTCGCCTCGATCGCGGCGTCCGTGCCGGTTCCCATCGCCAGTCCGAGATCGGCGGTAGCGAGGGCGGCCGCGTCGTTGACCCCGTCGCCGACCATGGCGACGGAGCGCCCCTGGGCCCGGAGCCGCTCGATGACGTGGACCTTCTCCTCGGGCAGGACCTCCGAGTGGACCTCGTCGATCCCGACGGCGCGGGCCACGGCGTCCGCCACGGCCCGGTTGTCGCCGGTCAGCAGAACGGGACGGAGGCCGAGTTCGCGCAGCTCGGCGACGGCTGCCGCGCTGGACTCCTTGACCGCGTCGGCGACGGCGAGGACACCGCGCGCCTGCCCGTCCCAGGCGACCGCGATCGCGGTACGGCCACGGGCCGCCGCGTCCGCCACTGCGCCGGACAGGGTGTCGGGGACGTCGATGCCCGCGTCGGCCAGCAGCTGCGGACGGCCGACCAGTACCCGGTGTCCGTCGACCGTGCCGCGTACGCCGAGGCCCGCGACGTTGGCGAAGTCCTCGGGGGTGGGGAGGGGGCCGCCGACGCGTTCGGTGACTCCGGCGGCGACGGCCTGGGCGATGGGGTGCTCGGAGGAGTGCTCCAGGGCGCCGGCCAGCCGCAGGAGCTCGGTCTCATTGGTGCCGGGTGCGGGGTGGACGTCCTGGAGGGTCATCCGACCGGTGGTGACGGTGCCGGTCTTGTCGAGGACGATCGTGTCGACGCGACGCGTGGTCTCCAGGACCTCCGGGCCCTTGATCAGGATGCCGAGCTGGGCGCCGCGCCCCGTACCGACCATGAGGGCGGTGGGGGTGGCCAGGCCCAGGGCGCAGGGGCAGGCGATGATCAGTACGGCGACGGCGGCGGTGAACGCGGCAGTCACGTCGCCCGTGACGAGCAGCCATGCGATCAGGGTCGCCAGGGCGAGCACCAGCACCACGGGGACGAAGACCGCGGAGATCCGGTCGGCGAGGCGCTGCACCTCGGCCTTGCTGCTCTGTGCGTCCTCGACGAGCTTCGCCATCCGGGCCAGCTGGGTGTCGGCGCCGACCCGGGTCGCCTCGACGACGAGCCGGCCGTAGGTGTTGACGGTGGCCCCGGTGACGAAGTCGCCCACGCCCACATCGACCGGGACGGACTCGCCGGTGAGCATGGAGGCGTCCACGGCCGATGTGCCCTCGACGACGGTGCCGTCAGTGGCGATCTTCTCGCCGGGGCGGACGACGAAGCGGTCGCCGACGGTGAGCCGGGCGACGGGGACGCGTACCTCGGTGCCGCCCCTCAGGACGGAGACGTCCTTCGCACCCAGGTGCACCAGCGCGCGCAGCGCGGAACCGGCCTTCCGCTTGGACTTCGCCTCCAGGTAGCGGCCCAGCAGGATGAAGGCGATGACGCCGGCGGCAACCTCCAGATAGATGGTGGAGGAGGCTCCGTCGCGTGAGACGGTGAAGTCGAAGCCGTGCCGCATCCCGGTCATGCCCGCGTCGCCGAAGAACAGCGCCCACACGGACCAGCCGAAGGCGGCGAGGGTGCCGACCGAGACCAGCGTGTCCATGGTGGCCGCGCCGTGCCGGAGATTGGTCCAGGTGGCGCGGTGGAACGGCAGTCCGCCCCAGACGACGACGGGGGCGGCGAGGGTGAGGGAGAGCCACTGCCAGTTGTCGAACTGGAAGGCGGGGACCATCGCGAGCACGACGACGGGGGCGGCGAGGACGGCCGAGACGATCAGGCGCTGACGCAGCGAGGCGAGGGCGTCGGCGGCCTGCCGCTCGGCCGGGTCCTCGGCGTCGATGCCGGTCTCGGCGCCGGTTTCGGGCGCGGGCTCGGCCTCGGCTTCGGGTGCGGCTTTGGGGGCGGCTGCTGTGCCGGTTGCGGTCCCGGTCCCGGCCCCGGCCCCGGCCCCGGTCCCGGCCCCGGTTGCGGTCCCGGTCCCGGCCCCGGCCCCGGCCCCGGTCCCGGCCCCGGTTGCGGTCCCGGTCCCGGCCCCGGTCTCGGTCCCGGCTCTGGTCCCGGCCCCGGTCGGGCTCCCGGTGGCCTGCTCGGGGCGGACTCGGGCGCTGTGCGGGGTGCCGCTCCCGGGTGCGGACGCGCCGGCGCCTTCCGGCGCGACCCGTGCGGCGTCCGGTGCGGGGGCGGGAGGTGCCAATTCGGGGCGGTGTACCGGCTGTGCTGTGTAACCGGCCTGCTCGACCGTGGCGATCAGATCCGCGAGGTCGGTTCCCGGACCGAAGTCGACGCGGGCCTTCTCGGTGGCGTAATTCACGGTCGCGGTGACGCCGTCCATCCGGTTGAGCTTCTTCTCGACGCGGGCCGCGCAGGAGGCGCAGGTCATCCCGCCGATCGCGAGTTCGGCGCGCGAATTCCGCGCTGTCGGTGTCGCGGCCTCTGTTGCGCTGTGCATGTCCGAACTCCTGAAATACCGACCGGGCCGTACCCCACCAGTATCTGCTGGTCGGTCCGGCCCGGCGGTAAAAGGGGTGATACGGGTGTATCCGTTGCATGCGGCTGCATCTGTCGTATCGGGTGCGCCCGGAGCTGTCGTATCGGGTGCGCCCCGGAGGTGATCAGGCCCTGCCGGCGAGCTCGTAACCGGCCTCGTCGACCGCTGCGCGCACGGCGTCCTCGGCCAGCGGGGCCCGGGAGACGACGGTCACCCGGCCGGTGGAGGCAACGGCCTTCACCGAGGTGACACCGTCGATGCCGGAGATCTCCTCGGCGACGGCGCCTTCGCAGTGTCCGCAGGTCATGCCGGACACCTGGTAGACGGTGGTCACATCTCCCGCAGGGGTGCCGGACTCCGCACCGTCGTGGCAGGAGCCGCTGGGCGAGCAGCAGGAACCGGTGGCCTGGGGGAGCTGGGTCTCGGCGGTCATGGTGTTCTCCTCTTCGACGAGCGCAAGGGTGTGGTGTCGGGAGCCCCGGGTGACCCGGTGTGCCCCACACTCATCACATTATACCCCTAGGGGGTATGAATGCGAGTGCCCCCGCTGCCCGCCGCGCGCTCAGTGCCAGGGACCGCAGCCGGGCCGGCGCGACGAGTGTGAGCACGACCGTGTCGCCCACCGGGAAGAGGGTGAACAGATGTTGCTGCTTCTCGGTGGGGGCCGGATGCATCCCTGTGGTGGGGCCGGGACGTATCCCTGCGCGAAAAGCGCGCGGCTCAGGCCGGTGTCGGTGAGTGTCGGTGACCCGGCGACGAGCCGGATCACGATGCCGTGCATCGAGTCCTGGAGCGAGTGCAGCACGGCGACGCCGAGGTACGTGGCGATCACGGGCGCGGCGAGGTGGAAACGCCCGTTCGGCCTCCGGAGGGAGAGACAGGACGCCACCGGCGATCGCCGTCCAGAGGCCGTGCCCGAAGTCCAGAGGCCGTGCCCGAACGGGTGCGAGCACCCGCGCAGCACCTTGGTCTCCAGCAGGGCACGCCCCGCTGGCCGTACGGGGCCGGAGGTGTCAGTCCCTGCGCCCGCGATTGCCGGGTCTCGATGCGACCCAGGCGCGGATCGTGTCCGCGTACCAGTAGGGCTTGCCGCTCTCCACATGGTCCGGTAACGGGAGATGGCCGTGTTTGCGGTAGGACCGGACGGTGTCCGGCTGCACCCGGATGTGCGCGGCAATGTCCTTGTAGGACCAGAGACTTCTGTCCGTCATAGGTGACACCTCTCTGCGCCGCAGCGGCAGCCGGGAAGGCCATCGGGGGAGCCGCAGCACGGACGCTGACGATCACTCAACCTGTGCACGGTGCAACGAAAGGGAGCCTGTTCAGGGGAGGGGTTGTCGAGCGTCTGTTACGGAACACCCGCGTAATGGAGACATGTGTGACGTGAGGGTGATCTCTGTGACAGAAGGCATGCATGTGCCCGAGGGGGGTGCGGGTGAGGGGGCCGCTGTGCGGTGTTACACCGGCGGACGGGGGAGAGAGGTCGTGCCGGCCGGTCCCGCGTGCCAGAGCGCCGACCAGGTGACCGGGGTGACCAGGCCGTCCGGCACGAGCGGCGGGTGGTCCGCCTGGAAGCGCTGCACGGCGAGGAGGGTTCGCGGTCCGAAGGTTCCGTCGACCGCGGACCACGGCAGGTAGTGGCGGTTGGCCAGCATGCACTGCACCTGGGAGACCTGTTCGCCCTGCTCGCCGTACATGGTCGGCCCGGTGCCGTCGTAGAAGACGCAGACCGCGCTGGAGCCGGGCGGTGGCGGCGGGTTGTGCTCGTCGGCCCGGGCGCCCGGGGCGGCGGAGAGGGCAGCGGTCAGGACGGCGGTGAGGACGGCGGTGAGGGTGGCGGCTGGGGCGGCGGTGTGTTGGCCCGAGGGCCGGGCCGCCCTGCGGGACGACAGCAGCTTCCGGATCATGCTGAGTTGCTCCTGGTGAGGTGGTGGTGCGTGCGGTGGTGGTGCGCGGCCGAGGCCACGCACCGGCTTCTCACCGAGGACAACACCGCCTACCGGTACTCCGTCACTTCCGCCGGCTGCTCGGCGTGTCAGGCAGCTCGGTGCGGGCTGCCGCAGGAGCGGAGGAAGGCGCGGGTGCGGCGGGCGATGGGGAGGGGTTTGTCGGGCGGGCACGGATACATGTCCTGCTCGACGATGGCGAAGAGATCGACGTCCAGCTTGCGGGCGGCGGCGAGTACGGGCTCCAGCGCGGGCACCCCGCCGGGCGGTTCACACATCACTCCGCGTGCCACGGCGGGCCCGAACGGCACCCCGTCGGCCACGACCTCGGCCAGGACCTCGGGGTCGACCTGCTTGAGGTGCAGATAGCCGATCCGTTCGCCGTAGGTCTCGATCAGCTTGACGCTGTCGCCGCCGCAGTAGGCGTAGTGGCCGGTGTCGAGGCAGAGCGAGACCAGGTCGGGATCTGTCGCGTCGAGGAAGCGGCTGACGTTCTCCTCGCCGTCGATATGGGTGTCGGCGTGCGGGTGGACGACGATGCGCAGCCCGAAGCGGTCCCGCACCTCACGGCCCAGCCGGTCCATCTGGGTGGTGAGGTCGCGCCACTGCTGCGCGGTGAGACTGCGGTTCTCCAGGACCTCGCCCGTCCTGTCGTCGCGCCAGAACGACGGGATGACCACGAGATGTCTGGCGCCCATCGCCCGGGTGAGTGCCGCGATGTCGGCGACATGCGCCCAGGTCCGTTCCCAGACGTCCGGCCCGTGGTGCAATCCGGTGAAAACGGTGCCGGCCGAGACCGTGAGCCCGCGGCGCCGGGTCTCGTCGGCGAG
The DNA here is from genome assembly GCF_055563255.1 of Streptomyces sp. NPDC002958. Lineage (NCBI taxonomy): Bacteria > Bacillati > Actinomycetota > Actinomycetes > Kitasatosporales > Streptomycetaceae > Streptomyces > Streptomyces sp. NPDC002958. Next base: position 28,870 of record NZ_JBVHDS010000008.1, read on the forward strand.
GCGGGCCGGGTCCGTCGGGAGGTAGCCGTACGGGCCGAGCTCGATCCATTCGTAACCCGCCTCGGAGACCTCGTCGAGGAAGCGCTGCCAGGGCACTTGGTGCGGATCGTCGGGGAACCACACCCCCCACGAGTCGGGTGCCGAACCGATGCGGATACGGGCCGGAGCCAATGCGGAGGAGATCATGCCGCCCAGCCTTCCGGCCACGGGGACGGGTGTCAATTATTCGTCCGTATGTCCGGACAAAGCGTTGACAGGGTTCCTGGGGAGGGCTAGACCTGGGAGCAGCCGCCCGGTCGCCGACCGAAGGGATGCACATGCCTGAGTTGTACGACGTGATCACCATGGGTCGGATCGGCGTGGATCTCTACCCCCTGCAGACCGGTCTGCCGCTGGCCCGGGTCGACACGTTCGGGAAGTTCCTCGGCGGCTCACCCGCCAATGTCGCCGTCGCCGCAGCCCGCCTCGGCCGGCGGACCGCGGTGGTGACCCGCACCGGCCGGGACGCCTTCGGGGAGTATCTCCACCACCAGTTGCGGGAGTTCGGGGTGGACGACCGGTGGGTGACGCCCGTCGACGGGTATCCGACGCCGGTCACCTTCTGCGAGATCTTCCCGCCCGACGACTTCCCGCTCTACTTCTACCGGCAGCCCAAGGCACCCGACCTGGAGATCCACGAGCCGGAGCTGGACCTCGACGCGGTGCGGTCCGCCCGGGTGTTCTGGATGACGGGCACCGGGCTGTGCGCCGAACCGAGCCGCACATCGACTCTCGCCGCACTGCGGGCCCGCGACCGGTCCGGCATCACCGTCTTCGATCTCGACTGGCGCCCGATGTTCTGGAACACCGCGGAAGAGGCCCACCGGGGCGCGGCCGGCCCCACCGCCCGGTACCGCGAGGCCCTCGCCCATGCCACCGTCGCCGTCGGCAACCTCGACGAGTGCGAGATCGCGACCGGCGAGCGCGAGCCGTACGCGGCCGCCCGCGCCCTGATCGCCGCGGGCGTCGAGCTCGCCGTCGTCAAACAGGGCCCCAAGGGCGTACTCGCCGTCCACCGCGACGGCACGGTGGCCGATGTCCCGCCGCTGCCCGTCGAGGTCGTCAACGGCCTCGGCGCCGGCGACGCCTTCGGCGGGGCGCTCTGCCACGGGCTGCTCGCGGGGTGGGGGACCGAACGCGTCATGCGGTACGCCAACGCCGCCGGTGCCATCGTCGCCTCCCGGCTCGCCTGCTCCTCCGCCATGCCGTTCCCGCACGAAGTCGAAGCGGCCCTGGCCGAAGGTGCCGTCGTCTCCCGTCCCTCCGGAGCCGCCCCGTGACGCCCCCGGCCTCCTCGATCTCCGAACTCGTCCACCTGCGCATGCGCCACCCCGAGGCCGTCGCCGAAGCCGCCGCGGGACGCCGCAGACGCCCCCTCGTCGGCAGGGACGGACGCCTGATGATCGTCGCGGCGGACCATCCGGCCCGCGGCTCCCTCGCCGTCGGCGGTCGCGAACTGGCCATGGCCAACCGTTTCGAGCTCCTGGAACGGCTCTGCCTCGCCCTCTCCCGCCCCGGCGTCGACGGCGTCCTCGCCACCGCCGACATCCTCGACGACCTGCTGCTCCTCGGCGCGCTGGAGAACAAGGTCGTCATCGGCTCGATGAACCGCGGCGGACTCGCGGGCGCCGCCTTCGAACTCGACGACCGTTTCACCGGCCACCGCCCCGAGGACCTCGCCCGGCTCCGCTTCGAGGCGGGCAAGCTGCTGCTCCGTATCGACTACGACGACCCCGGTTCGCTCGACACCATGCACGCCACGGCCCGTGCCATCGACGCCATGGCCGCGCACCGGCTGCCGGTCTTCGTCGAGCCGTTCCTCTGCCGCCGCATGGACGGCCGCGTCCGCAACGACCTCGGCGCGGAGGCGGTCACCACCTCGATCGCCATCGCCTCGGGACTGGCCGGAACATCCGCGTACACCTGGCTCAAGGTCCCCGTCACCGAGAACCCCGACGACATGGCCCGGGTGATGGAGACATCGACGCTGCCCTCCGTGCTGCTGGGCGGCGAGGTGGGCGACGACCTGGACGGCGCCTTCGAGAAGTGGCGCATGGCGCTTCGACTGCCCACCGTGCAGGGCCTGGTGGTGGGGCGTTCGCTGCTCTATCCGGCCGACGGCGAGGTGGCCGCGGCCGTCGACACGGCCGTATCGCTGCTGGAGCCCGGAAGAACGGGCGGGGACGGGGGACCGGGTAGGGAATGGGTATGACGACGCACAATGAACCGCGGTACCACATCGGCGCCGGGAGCGCGGCGAGCGGCCCCTACGCCCTCGACATCGACCCGAAACGCGCCGGCTGGGACCGGTCGAGCCTGCGTGTGCTTGAACTGGGGCCGGGTGGAATTCACACACTTGTCACCGGGGAGAGCGAGTGGATCGTCCTGCCGTTGACCGGTGGCTGTACGGTGCACGCCTCAGGTGAGATCTTTGAACTTCTGGGCCGGGAAAGTGTGTTCAGCGGGGTATCCGACTTCGCGTACGTACCGCGTGACGCCCATGCACAGATCGCCTCCGGCGCAGGAGGCCGCTTCGCCCTGGCAGGAGCGAAGTGCGAGCGACGACTCCCCGCTCGTTACGGCCCCGCGCCGGAGGTTCCCGTCGAACTGCGCGGTGCCGGGAACTGCTCCCGCCAGGTCAACAACTTCGCCGCCGCCGACACGTTCGAGTGCGACCGGCTGATCGCCGTCGAGGTCCTCACCCCGGGCGGCAACTGGTCGTCCTACCCGCCGCACAAGCACGACGAGCACCGCCCCGGCGTCGAGTCCGTACTGGAGGAGATCTACTACTTCGAGGTGGAGAACGACGGCCTGGGCTACCACCGGGTGTCGCCGTCGAGGGACGGCGGTACGGATGTCCTCGCCGAGGTCCGCAGCGGAGACGCGGTCCTGATCCCCGACGGCTGGCACGGTCCGTCCATCGCCGCCCCCGGCCGCACCCTCTACTACCTCAATGTGATGGCCGGCCCGGGGGAGGAGCGGGAGTGGCTGATCAGCGACCACCCCGACCACGCCTGGATCCGCGACACCTGGCCGTCGCAGCCGGTGGACCCCAGACTCCCGCTCCACGGACCGGAGGCGACCTCGTGAGCGCACCACCCAGCCGCAGGCTCACCACCGCCCAGGCCCTGATGTCCTTCCTGTCCCGCCAGTACACCGAGCGCGACGGCCGCCGACAGCGGCTGATCAGCGCCACCTGGGGCATTTTCGGCCACGGCAACGTCGCCGGAATCGGTCAGGCGCTCGTCGAGTCGGGGCGTGCGATGCCCTATCTGCAGGGCCGCAACGAGCAGGCCATGGTGCACGCCGCGGTCGGCTACGCCCGCCAGTCCGGACGGCTCTGCGCACACGCCGTCACCACCTCCATCGGCCCCGGCGCCACCAACCTCGTGACCGGCGCCGCCCTCGCCACCATCAACCACCTCCCCGTCCTCCTCCTGCCTGGGGACACCTTCGCGACCCGGCCCGCCGACCCCGTGCTCCAGCAGCTCGAAGTTCCGTCCGCGGGCGACATCTCGGTCAACGACTGTCTGCGCCCTGTCTCCCGCTACTTCGACCGGATCACCCGCCCCGAGGCCCTGATCCCGGCCGCCCTCCAGGCCATGCGGACCCTCGCCGACCCCGCGGAGACCGGCGCGGTCACGCTCGCGCTGCCGCAGGACGTGCAGGCCCAGGCCTACGACTGGCCTGAGGAGTTCTTCGCCGAGCGCATCTGGTACGTACGCAGGCCCGCCCCCGATCCGCACGAGCTCGACCGGGCGGTGCGGGCCGTGCGCACCGCCCGCCGGCCGCTGATCGTGGCGGGCGGCGGCGTCCATCACAGCGCGGCGGAGGAGACCCTCGCCGCGTTCGCCGCCGCCACCCGCATCCCCGTCGCCTCCACCCAGGCCGGCAAGGGCTCCCTGCGCCACGATCACCCCGCCGATGTCGGCGGCATCGGCCACACCGGCACCGCGACCGCCGACGAGCTGGCCCGCGCCGCCGACCTGGTGATCGGCATCGGCACCCGCTATTCCGACTTCACCACCGCCTCCGCCACGCTCTTCGCCGACCCGGAAGTCCGCTTCCTCAACCTCAACATCACCGGCTTCGACGCACACAAACTCGGCGCGCTCCCGCTCGTCGCCGACGCCCGCACCGCTCTTGAAGCCCTCACCGCCGAGCTGGCCGCCCGCAACCACCGCGTCGACCCGTCCTACGAGACCGAGTACACCGAGGCCAAGGCGAAATGGGAGCAGCGCGTCACCGCCGCGTTCGCCGCCGACGACCCGCACGCCCGCCCCACCCAGGCCCAGGTCCTCGGCCTGCTCGACACCCTGGTCACCGAGGACGACATCCTGATCAACGCGGCCGGCTCGCTCCCCGGCGACCTGCACAAACTCTGGCGGGCCCGCTCCCCTCACCAGTACCACGTCGAATACGGCTACTCCTGCATGGGCTACGAGATCCCGGCCGCGATCGGAGTTCAGCTGGCCGCCCCCGGCCGCCCCGTCTGGGCCCTCGTCGGCGACGGCACATACCTGATGAACCCCACCGAGATCGTCACCGCGGTGCAGCAAAAACTCCCCGTGAAACTGGTCGTCCTCCAGAACCACGGCTACGCGTCCATCGGCGGCCTCTCCGAGACGGTCGGCGGCGAGCGTTTCGGTACGGCCTACCGCCACCGCGCCGCGGACGGCACCTTCACCGGCCCCCCGCTCCCCGTCGACCTCGCCGCCAACGCCGGCTCGCTGGGGATGCGGGTGCTGCGCGCCAAGACCGTGCGTGACCTGCGCGAAGCCCTTGCCGAGGCGCGCACGGCGGACCGTCCTACTTGTGTCTACGTCGAGACCGAAACGGCAGACACAGTGTCGGGCCTCCCTCCGGCGCAGGCGTGGTGGGATGTTCCCGTAGCCGAAACGGCCACCCGGCCGTCGGCCGTGAAAGCCCGGGAAGAGTACGACCGTCACGTCGCCGACCGACGCCACCACCTCTGAAGGAGTTCTGTCATGAAGACCGTCAACCACTGGATCGGTGGCAAGACCGTCGAGGGCGTGTCGGGCAACTACGGCCCGGTCACCGACCCGGCCACCGGCGCCGTCACCACCCAGGTCGCACTGGCATCGCTCGAAGAGGTCGACGCGGCGGTCGCCGCCGCGAAGGACGCCTACGCCACCTGGGGCACGTCCTCGCTGGCCACCCGCACCGCGGTCCTCTTCCGCTACCGCGCGCTGCTCGACGCCCACCGCGACGAGATCGCCGCGCTGATCACCGCCGAGCACGGAAAGGTGCACTCCGACGCGCTGGGCGAGGTCGCCCGCGGTCTGGAGATCGTCGAGCTGGCCTGCGGCATCACCACCCAGCTCAAGGGCGAACTGTCCACCCAGGTATCCAGCCGGGTCGATGTCTCCGCGATCCGTCAGTCGCTCGGTGTCGTCGCCGGCATCACCCCGTTCAACTTCCCGGCCATGGTGCCGATGTGGATGTTCCCGCTCGCCATCGCCTGCGGGAACACCTTCGTGCTCAAGCCCAGCGAGAAGGACCCGTCGGCCGCCAACCTGCTGGCCGAGCTGGCCGCCGAGGCCGGTCTGCCGGACGGTGTGCTGAACGTCCTGCACGGCGACAAGGTCGCCGTGGACGGCCTGCTCAACCACCCCGACGTGGCAGCGGTCTCCTTCGTGGGCTCCACCCCGATCGCCCGCTACATCCACGCCACCGCCTCCGCCAACGGCAAGCGCGTCCAGGCGCTCGGCGGCGCGAAGAACCACATGCTGGTACTGCCGGACGCGGACCTCGACGCCGCGGCCGACGCCGCCGTCTCCGCCGCGTACGGTTCCGCCGGTGAGCGCTGCATGGCGATCTCCGCGGTCGTCGCGGTCGGCTCCATCGCCGACGAGCTCGTCGCCAAGATCAAGGAACGCGCCGAGAAGATCAAGATCGGCCCCGGCAACGATCCGACGTCCGAAATGGGCCCGCTGATCACCGCCGCCCACCGCGACAAGGTCGCCTCCTACGTCACGGGGGCCGCCGCCCAGGGCGCCGACGTCGTCCTCGACGGCACCGGCTTGACCGTCGAGGGCTTCGAGGACGGCCACTGGATCGGCCTCTCCCTCCTCGACAACGTGTCCACCGACTCGGACGCGTACAGGGACGAGATCTTCGGCCCGGTCCTGTGCGTCCTGCGCACCGAGACGTACGAAGAGGGCGTGGCCCTCATGAACGCCTCGCCGTTCGGCAACGGCACCGCGATCTTCACCCGTGACGGCGGCGCGGCCCGCCGCTTCCAGTTGGAGATCGAGGCCGGCATGGTCGGCGTCAACGTGCCGATCCCGGTGCCGGTGGGCTACCACTCCTTCGGTGGCTGGAAGGACTCCCTCTTCGGCGATCACCACATCTACGGCAACGACGGCGTGCACTTCTACACCCGCGGCAAGGTCGTCACCACCCGTTGGCCGGACCCGGCCGACGCCCCGGCGGGCGTGGACCTGGGCTTCCCGCGCAACCACTGACGTCACCGACGCCCCGCACCGGCCCGTACGGATTCGCGATCCGTGCGGGCCGGTCCGCGTTCGGCTCCGGCGACGGAACATCCGGGTGGGGCTCCGACCGCATGCTCGTCCTTGTTGCGCTCACATGCGACGCAGACCCACGTACTGGAGCCCGCCCATGCCTGCCACCGTCAGGCCCTGGAACACGATCCATCCGTTACCGACCCCGGTCGCGGTCAGTGCGTCCACGGCGACCGCCGCGACGCCGGCCACGGCCCAGGCCATGTTCAGGGTGATGATGACGGCGACCGAGCCGCGGCTGATGTTCTCCTGCCGGGAGACGACCAGCACCCACAGGGCGTACACCGTGAGGAACACGCCCACCGGGTACTGGACCGAGGGGGACACGCCGAGGAACGAGTCCAGGACCGTGGCGAGCACGAGGTAGCCGAGGCCGTTCGCACCGGTGAGGATCACGTCCGCCACGAGGGCCAGTCGGAGGAGGCTGTCGGAACGGGCGGTGTCCGTCGAGGGGACCGTACCCGCGTTCCGGGTCGACATCATGAGGTCTTCCTTCCATGGTCATGCGGTCGCGCAGGCAACGAACAGCCGCCGGTCGCGCAGGGCAGGCAGGTGGGCCCCGGGACGCTGTCGTGTCGTCCTCGGCGGTCCGTGCCCGTACGGGGACGTTAGGGACGGGCGGGGTGCCGGCTCAATTACCTTCCAGGTAATGGCCGACCGGTGCGGGGCCGACGGGTGGCGCGGGAGCCGGAAGGCCTCGCCTCGCGGGTCCGCCCATGCGGAGGGAGCGGCCGCGATGACTCGACCAGGCACTCGGCGTCCTGCAGCGAGGCGTGAGAGCCCATGCCGGTCATCGGTGTCTGCACGTGCGCGGCGTTTTGGACGAGCGTGAGGCGACGCGGATTTCGCCCCGCAGTCGGCGTCCTCCGAGTGGATATCCAGGTGCCGGAGGCATCTGTTCTCCTGCACCCTGGATGTCATGACCGCACCACCGAGCAACGAGATCCGCGCCCAGCACACGGATACGACCGTCACCGTCTACCAGGCGTACTCCCCGTTCATCGGTCTTCCCGCCGTGCGCGACGGGCGCTTCCCGGATGCCTGGAAGCGCGACCGCATGACATGGATCAAGCCGAGTTTTCTGTGGATGATGTACCGCTGCGGCTGGGCCACGAAGGAGGGTCAGGAGACCGTCCTGGCCGTCGAGATCACCCGTGAGGGGTTCGACTGGGCCCTGGCGAACTCCGAACTCTCGCACTACGTAAGGGGAGTTCACCTCGACCGTGCCACCTGGCAGCGCAACCTGCGCCGGAGCCCGGCCCGTGTCCAGTGGGATCCCGAGCGCGACCTCCGCCTGGACCGGCTTCCGTACCGTTCTCTCCAGCTCGGGCTCTCCGGTGAGGCGGCGCGGCGGTACGCGGATGAGTGGACGGTGTCGATTCGTGACGTCACCCCGCTCGCCCGGCAGATCCACGGACTGGTGTCGGCCGGGCGGCTCGATGACGCGGCGGAACTCCTGCCGCGGGAGTCGCCGTACCCGTCGGCCGGAGCCGCGTTCCCGACGGGGGGACAGCTTGACCCGTCACCCGGCCAGAAGGGTTAATGCCCCATAAGGGACATATCTGGCGTTACGCTCCGCGCATGACCCACCATGCCATCCCTCTGGCGGCGTCCGGCCTGAAGATCGACTGGGCCAGGATGCCGACGTACAACACGATCATGGCGGTGGCCGCCGGCGCCGGGCTGTTGCTCGTGGTGGCGCTGGGGCGTCAGCTCCTCACGCCCGCGCGCACCATCACCCCCGACGGCTGGGTGCTGGCGTTCGGGGCCATCGGCTTCACTCTTGTCACCACCGGCCTCCATATGACCCTGACCTGGCCGCTCGCCGGGCAGGGCTTCCCGTTCGACAACGTCATCTTCGGCGAACCGGCACTCGCCTTCGGCGTCTTTCTGCTGGCCGCGTCCTTCTACCTCTGGAAACGCGGCGCCGAACTCAACAGCGCCGACCGCATCGTCCGCACGGCCCGTGTCGCCTCGCCCATCTCCGTCTTCGTGTTCGGCCTCGGGCTCGCCTGCTTCGGGATCGCCGCCGCGGGCTGGAAATACACCCTTTTCGCCGCGCCGCCCGAGGAACCCATCTCCGGAGAGTTCGCGAAGTGGCCGATGCTGGAAGCGAGTTTCATGTCCGGGCTGTATGTCCTGGTGGGCATCGGCGCGCTCCTGTTCCCGTTTGTGCTGCACCGGCCCAAGAGCTGGATGGGCCCGGTCATCGGAGTTGTCTGGGGTTTGGCCGGACTGGTGTTTTTGCTCTTCGGCGGGCTCAACTACTTCACCCACATCGGCCTGATCGTCAACACCATGTGAAGGACATCGCGTCCTGAGTTCGACCTTCGGCCGATTCCCCGGCCTTTGTTGCCGCATCGAGACCCATCCGCAACGTCTTCGTCTGCTTCTCGGCCCCGTCTCGCGCGTCACATTCACAAGTGCTGACACGACGATGTTGGGGGCAGGGCATGGAACGCCGGACAGGGAAGTACATACGGACATGGCAAGGGGCACTCGTTGTGCTGCTGGCGGGCGGGGTGCTGCTCACCGGGTGTTCGGCGACGTCCACCGAGAGCAAGTCCGCCACTGGCCACCGGGGCGCACCCGCCCCCGCGCCCGCCGCGTCGGGCGGTGCGGCCGACAGCGACGGCTCGAAGGGTGCGGACGGCTCGAAAAAGCAGCAGGACGGGCTCCGGGAGTCCGTGTCACCCGACTACCTGTCCACCTTCGCCCTGGACGTCGACACCGCCTCGTACGGGTACGCGCGCCGCACCCTCGCCGACGGCGGCCTGCCGGAGGCGACCACCGTGCGGCCCGAGGAGTTCGTCAACAGCTTCCGCCAGGGCTACCGCCGCCCGGCGGGCAACGGCTTCACCGTGAACGTCGACGGTGCCCGCGCCGGGGTCGGGTCCGACGGCTGGTCGCTGGTACGGGTCGGCCTGGCCACCCGGGCCGCCCCCGCCCGTGACGAACGCCCGCCCGCCGCACTCACCTTCGTCGTCGACATCTCCGGCTCCATGGCCGAACCGGGCCGTCTCGACCTGGTGAAGAAGTCCCTGGGCATCCTCACCGACGAACTCCGTGACGACGACTCGATCTCCCTGGTCACCTTCAGCGACGAGGCGAAGACGCTGCTGCCGATGACCCGGCTGCGAGACCATCGCGGCCAGATCCGCGACAAGGTCGACTCCATGGAACCCACCGACTCCACCAATGTGGGAGCGGGTATCCGCCGCGGGTACGAGGAGGCGGTCGACGGCCGAGTCAAGGGCGCCAACAACCGGGTCGTCCTGCTCTCCGACGCCCTCGCCAACACCGGCGAGACCGACGCCGAAGCCATCCTCGAACGCATCGACTCCGCCCGCCGCGACTACGGCATCACCCTCTTCGGCGTCGGCGTCGGCAGCGACTATGGCGACGCGCTGATGGAACAGCTCACCAACAAGGGTGACGGCCACACCACGTACATCGCCGACGAGGCCCAGGCCCGGAAGGTCTTCGTCGACCAGCTGCCCGCACACCTCGAACTGACGGCGCGCGACGCCAAGGCCCAGGTCGCCTTCGACCCGGAGACCGTCCAGGGGTTCAAGCTGATCGGATACGAGGACCGGAAGGTCGCCGACGAGGACTTCCGCAACGACCGCGTCGACGGCGGCGAGGTCGGCCCCGGCCACACGGTGACGGCGCTCTACGCCGTACACCTCAGGGACGGCGCCTCTGGGCATGTGGCGACCGCGACCGTACGCTGGCTGGACCCCAAGACCCGGGCGCCGCACGAGCAGACGGGGTCGGTCGAGGCGAACGCGGTCGACGGCCCGCTGTGGGGCGGCGACAGCAAGCGGCTCCAAGTGGCCGCGGTCGCCGCGTACTTCGCCGAGGCGCTGCGCGGCGGCAAGCTGCCGGGCGCGCCCGGACTCGGGGAACTCGCCTCACACGCGAGCAAGTTGGCGGCGGACACCGAAGATGATTCGGTACGGAAGCTGGCGACCGCGATCGAGCAGGCCGGCCGGCTCAAGGGCGGCGGGGGCGACAGCGGGTCCGGAGGCGTGCCGGAGGGCGAGATGGACTGACCGGGGGAGGCGCCGGGCCGCACGAGCCCACGCAAGCGGGCTGTGCGGCCCGTCCGCCGACGCCATGATGCGCACCGTGTCCTCCTGCCGGGGAGGAGCCAAGTGGGCTGCGCCTCAACGGCATTCGTGGAACCGACTACGGGATGGTCCCCCGGCCGTGAGGATGACGGACGATCAGATCAGGTCTCCGGCAGGTCCTCGTCGGCCGCCAGCGCAGGAACGCGACCGGGAGCTCTCCGTACCTCCTGCCACGCCGCACCTCCCTCCTGCCACGCCGCACCTCCCTCCTGCCACGCCGCACCTCCCTCCTGCCACGCCGTACCTCCCTCCTGCCACGCCGCACCTCCCTCCTGCCACGCCGTACCTCCCTCCGGCCACGTCCGACCGACGACGACGGAACATCCGGCCGGTTCCGGCGGGATTGCGTCCCACCCGCGTGGAGGAGCTGTGACGGCCCGGCCCAGAACGCAACCCTTGGCCGCAGCCGTCGGTCTGAGTCTTCACAGCGCCGGTGCCGTGCCGGTGCAGTGCCGACGCACCGCGCACCCCTCAATCCCTGAATGAACACCCACCCTCAATCCCTGAATGAAGGAGTCCACGTGGCATCCCGCGCCCTCGGAACCGCCGTGGTCCTCGCCATCACCGTGGCGACCGCTGTGATCACCTTCCCCACCGCCCAGGCATCGACGCCCACCCCCGCCGCGGCCTCGGCGTCCCCCGGGGCGGCCGTGCCCGCCCCGGCCCCGCGACGCGACGACTTCAACGGGGACGGCTACCCGGACCTGGCGTTCACCGCGCCCGATGCCACCGTCGGCGGCCAGGGCAAAGCCGGGTACGTGGGCGTGGTGTACGGCTCCAGGAGCGGTCTGCAGACCTCCACCAAGCAGGTCTTCACCCAGGACTCGCCCGGAATCCCGGACACCGCCGAGGCCGGTGACGCGTTCGCCGGCTCGACGGCCTCCGCGGACCTCGACAAGGACGGGTACAGCGACCTCGTGGTCGGTGCGGAGAACGAGAAGACCGACACGATCGGGTTCGCCGGTTCGCTCACCGTGATCTGGGGCGGCGAGCACGGACTGTCCGGTGGCGCGACCCTTCTGACCGGCAACGAGCTGTACGACGAGATCGGATCCGAGACCGCCGTCGGTGACTTCGACGGCGACGGTGCCACGGACGTCGTCACCCTCGGGAGGAGCGACACCCATATCCTGTCCGGCCCGTTCAAGCGCGACGGCAGCGCGGCCGCTCCCGTTAGGGAGATCCGCGACATGGATGATCTGCGCTACATGGACATCACCGCGGGCGACCTCGACGGCGACGGCCGCGACGACCTGGCCGGCGTGGTCCACGACGGCGACGAGTACGACGCCCGGCGCATCATCATCCGCAACGGCGGCGACACCGGCCTCGGTGAGGACTACACCGTCATCAATGGGGCCAACGGCTTCCGCCTCCAGGCCGGCGAGACCATCACGGCCGGCCAGGTCAACGGTGACAAGTACGCCGACCTCGTCGTGGGCCGCCCGGTCGCCGGCTACGACAGCGACGTGGACATACCCCTCGCCGAGGGCGGCATGATCACCTACGTCCCGGGCAGTGCCACCGGCCCACGGGGCGACCGGGCCAAGCTCTTCAACCAGGACAGCGCCGGTGTCCCGGGCGCCGCAGAATCGGACGACGGGTTCGGCGGCTCGGTGTCGATCGGCGACATGAACGGCGACGGCTACGGAGACATCTCCGTCGGCGTCCCCTACGAGGTCCTCGGCACGACGAAGAACGCGGGCTCGGTCCTGATCCTCCCCGGCACCGCCTCCGGCCCCACCGGGACCGGCACCCTGGGCTTCAACCAGGACACGGCGAACGTCCCCGGAGTGGCCGAGGCGAACGACGAATTCGGTGCCGCCGCCAAGCTGGTCGACACCAACCGCGACGGCCGCACCGAACTGGTCGTCGGCGCCCCCGGCGAGAACGCGCACGCGGGCTCCCTGTGGGTCTTCCCCACCACGGCCTCCGGCGTGACGGCCAAGGGCTCGTTCACATTCGGCCACGGGACGCTGGGCACGGTCGCGACGGCCGCGGGGCTGGGTTCGTCGTTCAACCGCTGACCCGGGCTGCCTGCCGCGCGCCACGAACACGCCCGGGGGCGGGGCGGGCCCTACCCCCCCGGGACTCGGGCAGCACGGATGTACCCGCCCGAGACCGACCCGGATCTCGTCGCGGAGGGGGTCCATGAGCGGGCCGGGCCGGAGCGTTGACCGTGGCTTCGGAAGTGCCACCGCGCATCCACGGTGGCCCCCCGAAAAACCGGTGACAGTCGGACAGCGCCGTACGCTCCCCACCGCGACCTGGGGCCGGTCCGGCGCTTACGTGTTCGCTACGCCGCCCTCGCTACGGTGCGGTGACCTGCAAAAAAGACCCTCCCGAGGGAGGGCCTGATGTCGTGCGAGCTGTGTGCCCCCGGCAGGACTCGAACCTGCGGCCAAGCGCTTAGAAGGCGCCTGCTCTATCCACTGAGCTACGGGGGCCGGATGGCGGCCTCGGCGGCCTGGAGCCCTGGGGCCGGGCCGGTCGGTGACCTGCCGGGACAAGGATAGGGCTCCGATCACCTCGACCCGGTTGCTTCACCCGCGTGGCACGATGTGGAGGTTCGGTGAAGCGAACCGATAATCGCAGGTCGGTGGGATTTGTGCATCGCTTTTGACGCCTCGCGCCCCGGGTGTTGTGCACTCGTTATGCCTGCGCCCTACTCATCCCCTCTGTCCTGAATCCATCCCGAGGGGAGAACCGGCGCGCAGAGGTGGCTATACGCTTCAAAAAGGCGCCAAAATTGGGCATTCTTCGCATGTGGTGACCTTGGATGTACGGCCTCAGCTCATCGACGCACTTACCGCCCTGCGCGACCGTGTCGCTGCCGTGCGTCTTCCACTCCCGCTGCCGGGGGCCGCACGCGCCCGCCAGACGCGGAGCGAGCTGCTCGCCCAGCTCGACGACTATCTGCTTCCCCGGCTCAGGGATCCTGAAGCACCCCTGCTCGCGGTTATCGGCGGGTCCACCGGGGCGGGGAAGTCGATGCTCGTCAATTCGCTGGTGGGGCGGCGGGTCAGTGAGGCCGGGGTGCTGCGGCCGACCACGCGGACGCCCGTGCTCGTCTGTCATCCGGATGATCACCACTGGTTCGCGGGGGTCCGCGTACTGCCGCAGCTGACCAGGGTCTGGCTGCCGCCTCAGGAGTCCGGGGATCGCGGTCGGTGCGACGACCTCGACGGGCTCGAAGGGGGCGAGGAGGAGGACGGGAGCGCGTTGCGCGTCGAGACCGCCGTCGGGCTGCCGCGCGGGCTCGCGCTGCTCGACGCGCCCGATATCGACTCGCTCGTGGTACGGAACCGGGTGCTGGCCGCCGAGCTGATCTGCGCCGCGGACGTATGGGTGATGGTGACCACGGCTTCCCGGTACGCGGACGCGGTGCCGTGGCATCTGCTGCGTACCGCCAAGGAGTACGACGCCTCGCTCGTCACCGTCCTCGATCGGGTGCCGCACCAGGTGATCGCCGAGGTATCGCGGCAGTACGGGGCGCTGCTCACCAAGGCGGGCCTCGGTGAGGTGCCGCGCTTCACCATTCCCGAGCTGCCCGAATCGGCCGGCGGCGGCAGCGGGCTGTTGCCCACCACCGCGGTCGCCCCGTTGCGGGCCTGGCTCACCCACCGCGCCCAGGACCCGGCGGCCCGTCAGCAGGCGGTCGGGCGTACCGCGGCCGGGGTCATCGACTCGCTGCATGTACGGATGCCCGCGCTGGCCGGTGCCGTCGCGGCGCAGTACGCGGCGGCCGTGCGGCTGACCGGCGTCGTCGAGGACGCGTACCGCACGGAAGGCGCCCGGGTCCGGCGGCGGTTGCGCAACGGCGGCGTGCTCGCAGGCGACGCCCGGACCAGGTGGCGCGGATACCCGCTGTACAGCACCTCCGAGGAACTCCTCGAAGCACTGGTGGAGAGTCTCGCCGCACTTCTGCAGTGCGCCGTGGCCGCCGCCGACGAACAGATCCGCACGACCTGGCAGTGCGAGCCCGCGGCCGGGGTGTTCGGCTTCGAGGGCGTCGGCCGGGAGGCCGGGGGATGGGGGCCCGCCGAGGACATCCGGGGGCGGATCGCCATGGCCGTACGGCGGTGGTGGCGGGTGCTGGAGGAACTGGCCGAGGAAGAGGTGCGCCGGCTCGAACGCAATGCCGCACCCGACGCCGAGACGGTGGCGGCGCTCCTGGCTGCCGCACTGCTCGGCGGTCGCCGTACCCGCGGCGCCGGGGAACAGCTCGCCGAACGGATCGGCGCCCAGGGCGCGCTGCGGCTGCGCGACAAGGGCGGCGCGCTGCTCACCAACTGCCTGGACCGGGTGCTGGACGGCGAGCGCGACCGTCGGCTCGCACCGCTCGACGCACTCGACGTGGCCCCGGAGCCGCAGGCCGAACTGATCGCCGCGCTGTCCGTACTGCAGAAGGAGAGGTGGCAGCGATGACTGCCGTCATTGACGAGGGGCCCGGCCGGGGCGAGAGTCCCGCTGCTCACGAGGACCGGAGCCAGGGCCACCGGAGCAGGGTCCGGACGCGCGACGGCGGGTGCGCAGGTGTGCTGGAGGCGAGCGGGGACTGGAACGACGGGCTCATCGCCCGGCGCGCGGCGGACAAGGCGGCAGATCCCGAGTCCGGGATCGCCCCGGACGACGACGTACGGCCGCCCCAGGTCGAGGCGTACGTACCGTCCGGCGGTCCGCTCCGGCCGCGGCTCGACGCGCTGCGCGAGCTCGTCGGGCTGTCCAGGGCCAGGCTCGACGGGGCCACCCTCGCCGAAGCGGGACGCGTGCTCGACGAAGCGGCAGCCCGTCGGCGGCTCTCCTCCCGGCACACCGTCGTCGCCATCGCCGGAGCGACCGGCAGCGGAAAATCGACCCTCTTCAACTCCCTCGCGGGCGTCCAGATCTCCGAGGCCGGGCTGCGCAGGCCGACCACCGCCTCCCCCATCGCCTGTTCCTGGACCGATGGTGCCGCCGGGCTGCTGGACCGGCTCGCCATTCCCGGACGGCTCAGACGCAGGCCGCAGCAGGGTGGTGCGGACGCCGACGAGGCGCTCCAGGGACTCGTCCTCGTCGACCTGCCCGACCACGACTCGGCGGCGGCCGGACACCGTCAGCAGGTCGACCGGGTGCTTGCGCTGGTCGATGCGGTGATCTGGGTCGTCGACCCGGAGAAGTACGCGGACGCGGCCCTGCACGAGCGCTATCTGAGGCCGCTCGCCGGGCACGCCGAGATCACTTTCGTCGTCCTCAACCAGATCGACCGGCTGCCCGGCGACGCCGCCGACCAGGTCCTGGACGATCTGCGCCGGCTGCTCGACGAGGACGGCATGGCGCTCGGCGAACACGGCGAACCGGGTGCCACCGTCATGTCCCTGTCCGCACTCACCGGTGAAGGCGTGGGTGAACTACGAGAGATGCTCGGCCGGTTGGTCCAGGAGCGCACGGCAGCGGCACGCAGACTCTCCGCAGATGTGGACGCCGCCGCGGCCAGGCTCCGCCCGGTGTACGTCGCCGAGGGGCGGCCCGGACTCGGCGAACGGCCCCGCGAGGAGTTCGCCGACCGGCTCGCGGAAGCCGTCGGAGCGGCCGCGGCGGGACAGGCGGCGGAGCGCGAGTGGCGCAGGAACGCCGGACGGGCGTGCGGTACACCATGGCTGCGGCTGTGGCGCTGGTACGAGTCCACCCGGCGGCCGGGAAGCCTGGAGTGCCCTGCACAGCCCGCACCCCCCGAGGAGCGGCTCACCGCCCGGCAACGCGTTGAACAGGCGGTACGAACCGTGGCGGGCGAGGCCGCCGACGGGCTGCCGGGCCCCTGGGCCCAGGCGGTCCGCGAGGCCGCGGTGAACGGCGCACAAGGGCTGCCGGAGGCGCTCGACGAGCTGGCTGAAAGGGTCGGCGCCGCGGACGGGCGTGGGCGGGTGGTGAACTGCTCCTCGGGCGACTCGGGGGGCGGCGCGCAGGGCGCGGGCGGTCTGGGCGGTTCGACGGTTGTGGCGACGGGGGTGGCCGGGGCCTCCGGTGTGGCGCACAGCGGTCGCGTGGGCGGGAAGCCGCCTCGGCCCAAGTGGTGGCCCGCCGCCGTGCTGGCACAGGCGTCGATGACGTTGCTTCAGGTCTTCGGCGGTCTCTGGCTGCTCGGCCAGATCGTCGGCGTACTCGAACCCGGATTCCTCACGCCCGCCCTGGTGATGCTGGCAGGGGTCATCGGCGGTCCGCTGGTGGAGTGGTCGTGCGCGGCCGCGGCACGGGGGCCCGCGCGACGGTACGGGCAGGAGGCCGAGCGGCAATTGCGCGAGGCCGCGGCGGCATGTGGGCGGGCGCGGGTGCTCGATCCGGTGGCGGCGGAACTCGTGCGGTATCGCGAGGTGCGGGAGAGGTACGTGGCGGTGACGGAGTTTTCCACAACGGTTCAGTAGTCCACAGGCGTCAGCAGGATTTCTGCCTTCCCTTCAACCTGGGATCAGTGACCGCGCGGGTGCGGTCGCTGGAGCCGAAGGCCGAAGGGGAGGCGGAGTCATGAATGACACCCTGGTGACACTGGTGGGCAACGCGGCGACGGGCGTGGAGTTCCGGGAGACCGCGACCGGCGGAATGGCGCGATTCCGGTTCGCGGTGACACCGCGCCGTTGGGATCGCGAGAAACAGTTCTGGACGGATGGACACACCAGTTTCTACACCGTGTGGGCCTGGCGGACTCTGGCGTCGAATCTGTCGGGTTCCGTCTCTGTCGGAGAACCACTGGTCGTGCACGGCAGGTTGAAGGTGCGCGAGGAGCAACGGGAGGGCGGGCGCAGGACGTTCGTGGACATCGAGGCGGTCGCGGTGGGACACGATCTGACACGGGGGACGGCCGCGTTCCGGAGGGTGATGAGGGGCGATCCGGGGTTGATGGCGCGCTCGGGGAGCGTGGACGGGATGGGGGACTCGGGCTGGGTGGGGGTCGCGGGCAGGCCAGGACGCTCGGGCGAATCGGAGGGGTCGGAGGGGTCGGAGGGGTCGGGTGGTGCGTACGAAGCGCCACGGGCCGATCGGGATGAGCAGGGTGAACGAGGTGAACGAGGTGAACGGGAGGAAGCGGGCGGTCGGAGTGAGCGGGGTGGGCGGCAGGTGAGCAAGCGGCCGACGGGGCGTCAGAAGCGCGGCCAGGAGCTTGCGTCGGTGCCGTGATCGGGCCGAAGCGAACCGAGCAGGAGCGGGGCGAACCGTGGCGGAACGAGGTGCGCGCAGGTGCGTTCAACCGTGCGCGGGCGATACCGGCGATAACGATTCCGATTCGGAATGGTTGTACGACGGTACGACGGGGGAATGTTCATCGCTTCATCTTTAGGATTCCCCAGTACTCACGGGGTACTTGAGTCGACTGGCGGGACAATCCCCACACGCGCATCAGGCGCGGAGGGTCTCGCCCGGAGGGGAATTCTGTGCTTTCTGCTTCTAAAGCAACCGATTCGTCGTCCACGGAGACAACCAATTCTCCACAGCGGCGGGGCATAGCCCGGCTGGCCGCTTCGGTGGTGGCATCCGGTCTGGTCATGGCAGGCGCCCTCGTCGGCGCGGGCGGTGCGGTCGCCGACGAGGCGCCGCAGCACCAAGGTGGCGCGGCCGCGGTCCTGGACGGGTTGAAGACCTACGACCGCGCCGTGCTCCACGTGAACGGCAAGAACGAGCAACTGCCCGCCGGGCTCTTCGAGATGACCGTCGACGGCGGTGGCAAGCTCAAGACGTACTGCATCGACATTCACAACCCCACCCAGGACCGGGCGAAGTACCTGGAGACCCCCTGGAACCAGACCTCGCTCGGCAGCAACAAGAACGCGGGCAAGATCCGTTGGATCCTGGAGCACTCCTACCCGCAGGTCGACGACCTCGCGGCGCTCGCCCAGCAGGCCGGCACCGGGCCGCTCACCGAGAAGACCGCGGCGGCGGGCACCCAGGTCGCCATCTGGCGCTACTCGGACAACGTCGATGTCGACGCGACCGACAGCCAGGCCGAAAAGCTCGCCGACTGGCTGGAGAAGAACGCCGCCGACCAGACCGAGCCCAAGGCGTCCCTCGCCCTGGACCCGGCCGCGGTCTCCGGCCGGTCCGGTGAGCGGCTCGGGCCGGTCACCGTCCGTACCAACGCCGGCCAGGTCTCCGTGACCCCGCCCGCCGACGTCGCCAGCGGTGTCAAGGTCACCGACAAGAGCGGCAAGCCCGTGACCGCCGCGGTCGACGGTGCCCAGCTCTACTTCGACGTACCGGCGGGCGCGGCCGACGGTTCCGCCTCGCTGTCCGTCCAGGCCACCACCTCGGTGCCGGTCGGCCGGGCCTTCGCCGGAGTGACCAAGAGCCAGACCATGATCCTGGCCGGCTCCAGCGAGTCCACGGTCTCCGCGACCGCCACCGCGACCTGGGCCGAGCAGGGCGCGATCCCGGCCGTCTCGGCGAAGAAGAACTGCGCCAAGGGCGGCGTGGACGTCACGGCGAGCAACAAGGGCGACGAGGCGTTCACCTTCGAGCTGGCCGGGGCGGAGCACACCGTCGAGGCGGGCAAGTCCGAGACCGTGACCGTCCCGGTCGCCGAGGACCAGGCGTACGACATCACGGTGACCGGCCCCGGTGGCTTCACCAAGACGTTCAAGGGCGTCCTGGACTGCAAGACCAGCGGCAGTGGCACCGGCGGCACCGGCACCGGCACTGACACCCAGACCGGCGGTGACAAGCCCGCCCCGGCCACGACCGGTGGCGGCTCGACCGGTGGCTCGGGTGACCTCGCCGAGACCGGTGGCTCCAGCGCCACTCCGGTCATCGCGGGCGTCGCGATCGCCTTCGTCGTCGTCGGCGGCGGCGCGTTGATCCTTCTCCGCAAGCGCAAGACGCAGTCCTCAGCACAGTGATCCCGCACCGTCGCCCCGTAGCTGAATCCCGGGAGTGACGAATCGAGGGCGGACTGCCGCGTCCGCCTGATGACGGCCCCGGTACGCCGACGCGTACCGGGGCCGTCGCATGCCGGAGACCGGCTCCCGGCACGCCCGGCAGGCCGGGACGGGCGTATCGCGGACCGCGCGGGCTTCCACCGCGTGGAGGCAGGCCGGTGGACGTCGCCCGGGGCAATGTCACGTCGACCGGCGCCTCGGATCGCGGATCGCGGAATGCGGTCGTGGAGCTCCAACTGGGCGAAAATAGAAGGCGGTTGAGGTGCCCTTGGGAAACTATGGGGCTTGGAAGCGGGCCACCGAACCTGGGGGCCGGACGTCCTGCGCGCATCGCCACGACGATGCCGGATGATGAGGGACATCTCAGTGAACCTTCGAAGAACCATCACCGTCCTGTTCGGCGCGGCACTGTCGGTTGTCATGCTTGTGTCGCCGGTCGGCGCGCAGACGACGCCGGCCGGAGCCTCGACCACCTATCAGATCAACGCGCGGCACGACGGCAGTCTCGTCGATACCGCGGTGGGCGCGCCGCCGCTCAGCCAGAAGTGGTCCCGCGACCTGGGCGGGAACGTCTCCTACCCCGTCGTGGCCGGCGGGCGCGTCTTCGCCACCGCTGCCTCGCCGGACGGGTACGGCACCATCCTCTACGCCATTGACGCGGCCACGGGCGAGAACGCCTGGGAGCCCGTTGACCTCGGTGGCACCTACTGGTGGTCCGCGCTCGCCTACGGGGGCGGCCGGCTCTACGCCCAGAACTACGACGGCGTGCTGACAGCGTTCGACCCGGACACCGGGACGGAGATCTGGACCACCACGCTGCCCGGTCAGTATTCCTTCACCTCACCGCCCACCTTCGCCGGCGGCGTGGTGTACACGGGCGGCGCCGGCTCGGGCGGCACCCTGTACGCGGTGGACGCTTCCAGCGGTGCGGTGCTCTGGACCCAGCCTGTCGCAAATGGGGACAACAGCTCGCCCGCCGTCACGGCCAACGGGGTCTACGTCTCATACGCCTGCGAGCAGACATACGCCTTCGACCCCAAGTCGGGCAACCCGATCTGGCGCCACCGGACGGACTGCTCCGGCGGCGGGGGCCGCACTCCTGTCATCGCCGACGGCGGTGTCTGGATCCGCGACGCTGCCGGGATGGCCCCCTCGGTCCTCAACGCCGCCGACGGGACGGTCCGCGGTACTTACGAGGCCACCGGCTGGTCGCCTGCACCGGCCTTCGACGGCCGCCAGGGCTACTTCGTCGACGACGGTGTCCTTCAGGAGCGACACAGCCGCACCCTGGCCACTCGCTGGAAGTTCGAGGGCGACGGCCAGATCAGCACGGCGCCGATCGTCGTCAACGGCTACGTCTACGTCGGCTCCCGAACCGGTCGGCTCTGGGCGCTCAACGGCGCCACCGGTCAGTCCGTCTGGTCCACGGACGTCGGCGCGCCGATCAACGAGCCCGACGAGCACAACGTGTCCGAGCCGCTGACCGGTCTCGGAGCGGGTGGCGGGCTCGTGGTGGTTCCGGCCACCCACCTGCTGGTCGCGTACGGGCAGTGAGCAGCGGGGGTGGTGGCCGGTCCCGGCGACCACCCCCTGGCCCCGGCCGCCGTTGAACGAGGTGAAGACCGGGCGACGCCCGCAGAGTGATCGTTCCTGGGCCGTGCGAGGGCGCACGTCAGCGATCGGCGGCGACGGTCAGTGACGGATCGGATAAGAGCAGGGACAGTGAAGGGGCAGGTCACGGGCCCCTGGCGAGACTGGTTTCCGTGGAGAGGTGGCCGTCAGGCAAGATGGGGTGTATCTGCCCACACATCGATAGCCGGACGGTTTCTCTTGGCTGAGTACATCTACACCATGCGCAAGACGCGCAAAGCGCACGGCGACAAGGTGATCCTCGATGACGTCACCCTGAACTTCCTGCCCGGCGCGAAGATCGGTGTCGTGGGCCCCAACGGCGCCGGTAAGTCCACGGTGCTGAAGATCATGGCGGGCCTGGAGCAGCCGTCCAACGGTGACGCGTTCCTCTCGCCCGGTTTCAGCGTCGGCATCCTCATGCAGGAACCGAAGCTCGACGAGGCGAAGACGGTTCTGGAGAACGTCCAGGACGGCGCCGCCGAGATCATGGGCAAGCTCAAGCGCTTCAACGAGGTCGCCGAGCTCATGGCGACCGACTACTCCGACGCGCTGATGGAGGAGATGGGCAAGCTCCAGGAGGACCTGGACCACGCCAATGCGTGGGACCTGGACGCCCAGCTGGAGCAGGCCATGGACGCCCTGGGCTGCCCGCCCGGCGACTGGCCGGTCGTCAACCTCTCCGGTGGCGAGAAGCGCCGTGTCGCGCTCTGCAAGCTGCTGATCGAGGCCCCCGACCTGCTGCTCCTCGACGAGCCCACCAACCACCTCGACGCCGAGTCGGTGAACTGGCTGGAGCAGCACCTCTCGAAGTACTCGGGCGCCGTGGTCGCGGTCACCCACGACCGCTACTTCCTGAACAACGTCGCCGAGTGGATCCTCGAGCTCGACCGCGGCCGTGCCCTGCCGTACGAGGGCAACTACTCCACGTACCTCGACAAGAAGGCCACCCGCCTCAAGGTCGAGGGCCGCAAGGACGAGAAGCGCGCCAAGCGGCTCAAGGAAGAGCTCGAGTGGGTCCGCTCCAACGCCAAGGGGCGGCAGACCAAGTCCAAGGCACGTCTCGCCCGTTACGAGGAGATGGCGGCCGAGGCGGACAAGATGCGGAAGCTGGACTTCGAGGAGATCCAGATTCCGCCGGGCCCGCGGCTCGGTTCCATCGTCGTCGAGGTCGAGAACCTCTCGAAGGCCTTCGGCGACAAGGTCCTCATCGACGACCTGTCGTTCACGCTGCCGCGCAACGGCATCGTCGGCGTCATCGGTCCGAACGGCGCGGGCAAGACCACGCTGTTCAAGATGCTCCAGGGCCTGGAGACCCCGGACACCGGCTCCATCAAGATCGGTGACACGGTCAAGATCTCCTACGTCGACCAGTCCCGCGCCAACATCGACCCGAAGAAGACCCTCTGGGCCGTCGTCTCGGACGAGCTGGACTACATCAACGTCGGCCAGGTCGAGATGCCCTCGCGGGCCTATGTCTCCGCGTTCGGCTTCAAGGGCCCGGACCAGCAGAAGCCGGCCGGTGTTCTCTCCGGTGGTGAGCGCAACCGCCTCAACCTGGCGCTGACGCTCAAGGAGGGCGGCAACCTGCTGCTCCTCGACGAGCCCACCAACGACCTCGACGTCGAGACCCTGTCCTCGCTGGAGAACGCCCTGCTGGAGTTCCCGGGCGCCGCTGTGGTCATCTCCCACGACCGCTGGTTCCTGGACCGCGTCGCCACGCACATCCTGGCGTACGAGGGCGAATCCAAGTGGTACTGGTTCGAGGGCAACTTCGAGTCGTACGAGAAGAACAAGGTCGACCGCCTCGGTGCGGACGCGGCCCGCCCGCACCGTGCCACGTACAAGAAGCTCACGCGAGGCTGATCGTCTTGGCTCGTCACATCTACAGCTGCCCGCTGCGCTGGTCGGACATGGATGCCTTCGGCCATGTGAACAACGTGGTCTTCCTCCGCTATCTGGAGGAGGCGCGTATCGACTTCATGTTCCGGCTGGCGCCCGGGGACGGCTCGCCGTCCTTCTCGGGCGGGTCCGTCGTGGCCCGGCACGAGATCGACTACGTACGGCCGCTGGTCCACCGGCACGAGCCGGTGACCGTCGAGTCGTGGGTCACGAAGATCGGCGCCGCGTCGCTGACGATCGCGTACGAGATCAAGGACCTGGACCAGGTGTACGTACGGGCCTCGACCGTCGTCGTGCCGTACGACCTGGCCGAGGAGCGGCCCCGGCGGATCTCCGCCGAGGAGAAGCTCTTCCTCCAGCAGTACCTGGCCGAGGAGCATGCCGCAGCATGACGGTGCCCGTGCGGTCACTGGAGTTCGCCGACGCGAGGGAGGCCGCGGATCTCGCGGCCTTCCTCGGTCGGCTGCTCCACTACGACCGGGCCGCCGTGGTGCGCATGCAGGCGGGCGGCAGTGCGTTGGCCGTGTTCGGCAGGCCGCCGTCGTTCGAGGTCCTGGCGATCCGGGCGGCGCGGCTGGCCGGCCCGCATGACTTCGACATCACGGTGTCCGCCGGGGAACTCCTCGAATCCCTCGATGTCGAGGGCACGGCAGCCGGTTCGGGCACTCTGCCCGCACCCGTCACCGGGCCGCCGTGGGCGGGTGTCCTCCCGCCCCGCGGCGGCTGGCGCGAACTGCCGGGCCTGCCCGACCCGGTCTCCCTGCGCACAGCGGTCACCGCCGCGGTGGCGGAGTTCCGCTCCCGCGACGAGGCGCTGCCCGAGGGCCGCCGTACCCGGGCGGAGCGGGACCTGATCGGCCGCGAGATCTGGTCGCGCACGGTCGCCGACACCGAACTTCCGCTGCGGGCCGTCCACGCCGCCCAGTCCCTGGGCTTCCTCCGCCCGGCGCCGGACTTCCCGATCGCTCTGCTCGCGGCCGGGTCCTGGCTGCGGCTGCGTACCCCGTTCGGCTCGATCGCCTTGCGCGGCCCGGGCAGCGGGCTCGGCACGCTCGCCGTTTCGGTGGGCGTGGGCTGAGCACCGGGCGTGGGCTGGGCGCCGGGGCGCGGGCTGGGCGCCGGGGCGCGGCCCGGGCAGCGGGCTCGGCACGCTTGCCGTTTCGGTGGGCGTGGGCTGAGCACCGGGCGCGGGCTGAGCACCGGGCTCGGGCTGGGCGCCAGGCACGGGCTGAGCACCGGGCACGGGCTGAGCGCCGGGCGTGGGCTGGGTGTCGGTCCGACGGCAGGACGACCTGTCCGGCTTCCCGGGCGGGTTGTTCGGTGTCCCACCGACTTCCTCACGGGCGCGGCTGGTCGTCCGGCCACACCCCGATGTGGTCCTGCTCCAGCTCCAGCATCACGCGGTGCTCCATTCCGAGCGCCTCCGTGTAGTCGGCGGGCAGTTGCAGCCGGCCCGCGCGGTCGAGCATCGCGTACTCCCGTGCCACCTGGGACTCCAGGCCCGTCGCCGCGTCGACCTCGGTGCGGCGCAGCACCTCGGAGGACGTACGGCCGTCGCGGATGGCGACCGTGCGGCGCACTTCGCCCGCCACCGCCTGGTCGTGCGTGACGATCACGATCGTGGTGCCCAGCTCCTCATTGGCGCGGCGGAAGGCGGCGAAGACCTGCTCGCCGGTGGCGGAGTCGAGTTCGCCGGTCGGTTCGTCGGCGAGCAGCACCGACGGGCTGTTGGCGAGCGCGACGGCGATCGCCACCCGCTGCTGCTGGCCGCCGGAGAGCTGCTGCGGGCGCCGGTCGCGGCATTCCTCCAGCTCCAGCATCCGGAGCAACGACTCTGCGCGCGCGGCCCGTTCACGGTTCCGGCCCCGGCCGCGCAGCTGCATCGGCAGGGTGATGTTCTGGACGGCGGTGAGGTACGGGAGCAGATTGCGGGCGGTCTGCTGCCAGACGAAGCCGACGACGTCCCGCCGGTAGCGGAGCCGTTCCTTCGGCCCCATCGACAGCAGATCGGACCCCGCGACCTTCGCCGACCCGGCCGTGGGCACGTCGAGGCCCGCCAGGATGTTCATCAGGGTCGACTTGCCGCTGCCGGACGCACCGACCAGGGCCATCAACTCGCCCTCGGTGACCAGCAGATCGAGCCCCTGGAGGGCCTGGACCTCCACCCCGTCCGTGGAAAAGATGCGGACCAGGCGGTCGCAGGCGATCAGCGCGTCGTGCCCGTACGAGGGCCGGTCGCGGCGTGCGGCGGCCCGCTGTTCGAGCTCGGCCAGCGTGGTGTCGGTCGATGGCGACGTCATCGGGGGTCTCCTGACCTGAGTTCGGTGATCGGTCCGCGGCGGCCGGCCCACCAGGCCTGGACGGCGGCCACCGCGGCGGCGAGGACGACCACGCCGAGCGCCGGGAGCGTCAGCGACCACGGGTCGGCCCGCAGCGAAACGGTCTCGTGCGAGCCGGAGCCGGGACCGGCAGAGAGTGCGAGGCTGACCAGGTCGACGCCCGGCGCCAGCAGGGCGATCGTCGCCCAGCCCACGAGCAGTCCGCCGACGGCGGCCAGCAGCGCCTGCGGCAGCGCTTCGAGGCCGAGGAGCCGTCTGCCCTGTCGGGCGGTGAGGCCCATGGTCCGCAGCCGGGCCAGCAGGGCGGTGCGTTCCGGTGCGGTCTGCAGCAGCGACAGCAGGACGGCGAGCAGGGCGTATCCCGCGCCGGCTGCGATCGCCGCCGCGTAGATCCCCTCGGCGCCCCGCTGCATCGGGGTGTCGACGAAGGCCTCGCGCTCCTCGGAGCGCAGCTGTACGGAGAAGTCCTTGCCCGCGTCGTGCGCCGCCGTGCGCAGCGCCTTCGCGTCCAGGGAGCCGCCGGTGACCAGCAGGGCGGTGGTCTGGCGGTGGGTGAGCGACGCGGCGTCGATGATCAGGAAGTCGCTGTCGGGGACGGCGGGAGTACGCGTGGCGGTACCCGCGACCTGAACCTTGAGGTAGCCGGCCGCCGTGGAGAGGTCGCGGGGCCCGTCGCCGAGCCGCTCGGCGACGGACGGCGAGGCGATGACGGGCAGCACCCGGTCCTTCGGCGGGGTCATCCCCTTCGACGCCGGGGATCCGGAGGCCTTCAACCGGTCGGCGGGGAACGCCCCGAGGCCGGTCGCGTGGGCCAGCCGGGCATACGCCGCCGGGTCGACACCCACCAGGGTGGCGCCCTTCGTGCGCTGGTCCCCGGCTCCGTCGGCGGGCAGCGGAATGCCGTACTCGATCTGCACGCGCGCCACCTCCTGCACGCCGCGCGCTTCCCGCACCTCCCGGATCAGCCGGTCCGGCAGCGGCAGGGAGTTGCCCGGTCCGCTGATCCGGGCGTCCGCGCCGGTCGCGCGCACCGCCGCGTCGTCCCGCGCGTCCGCGACACCCGCGAGCACCGAGCCGCCGAACGCCGCCGTGGTCAGCGCGATCAGCAGCGCGAGCAGCGGCAGCGTGCCGCCCCCCGAGGTGCGCCCGGCGCGGGCCAGCGACAGGAAACCGACCGCCCCGCGCCGCCGGGCGACGGAGCGCGAGGCGAGACGCAGCGGCAGCGGATGGAGCCGTACGAGGACCAGGGCGGCGATCAGCCCGACGAGCACCGGGGCGGCGCTGACCAGCAGGTCGCCGCTGCCGTCGGACCCCGTACCGCGTTGGCGCAGGGCGACGACCGCGCCGACGGCCAGCGCCAGCAGGGTGAGTTCGGCGACCGTGCGCTGCCGCGACGGGCGGGCGTTCATCAGGTCGTCGCGGGCACCGTGCAGCTGCGGTCTGCGGTGCGGCAGTGTCGTACACAGCGGCAGGGCGACACAGACCAGTGCGGCGATGGCGGCCGCCCCGGCGACCGAGGGCCACAGCCGGGCCTGCCCGATGGTCAGTACGGCGATCAGCAGACCCAGCGCCGCCGCGGGCACCGCGGTCACCACCGTCTCGGCGAGCAGCCGTCCGCCGATCCCGCGCAGTGATCCGCCGCGCGAGCGCAGCAGGGCCAGTTCGCTGCGGCGCCGCCCTCCGATCAGCCCGACGGTCATCAGCAGGACGACGCCGGCGACGGCTCCGATGCCCACGGCGGCGACCGTGACGATCGGGCCGATCGCCGTACGCAGGGTGTCGTACCGGGTGAGGATCTCGTCCAGGTCGGTCGTGAGCGAGGCGTTGTTGCCGGCCGCCGCACGCAGCTTCACCAGCCCGGGACCGCCCTCCAGCGAGGCGATCGACGAGCGCAGTTGCGCCACGTCGGTGGCGGTGAGGTCGGAGACGTCCGGTGCGATCCGCCAGAATGCTTCCGGCTGGCCGAAGGTGGAGAGCAGCGCGGGCGCGGCGTCCGGCGGCAGCAGGACGGCGCCGGACCAGTAGTAACGCGGGGCTTCCCGCGACGGTTTGGGGACCAGGGCGGGGGTCCGCAGCAGCGGCTGGGCCGACCAGTAGGTGGCCTCGGAACGCTCCGGGGTGATGATGCCGGTGATCCGCACGGTCAGTCGTGTCCCGCTCTGCGTCGGTACGGAGATGGCCGAACCGGTCGTGATCCGCAGGGCTTTCGCCGTCTCCTCGGTGACCGCGCCCTCCACCTCCGGCCCGTCCGCCGTGACCTTGCCGCGGACGGTGGGCCATGTCCCCGCGTGCAGGGTGGCGTGATCCGGGAGAGCCGGCAGGGTCGAGTAGGTCAGCACGGGGTCGATGCCGTTGGGCCGGGGCAGCCAGCCCTCCTGCGCGGCGATCGGGTTGCCGGTGCGGAAGCCG
Organism: Streptomyces sp. NPDC002958; assembly: GCF_055563255.1. Classification (NCBI taxonomy): domain Bacteria; kingdom Bacillati; phylum Actinomycetota; class Actinomycetes; order Kitasatosporales; family Streptomycetaceae; genus Streptomyces; species Streptomyces sp. NPDC002958. The sequence goes on from NZ_JBVHDS010000008.1 coordinate 56,772, forward strand.
TACGAGGACTGGGCGGTGTCGGGCCGCACCGCATCGGGCAGCCCGGACAGCACCTTGCGATGGACGGCCGCCAGCGACGCCTCACGCACCGCTGCCGCACGCGTCGTCCGGGACAGTTGCAGATCCGGCTGCGGCGCGCTCAGCTGCAGCACACTGAGCCGGGGGTCCGAGGCGGAGACGCCATGGCGCAGCCCCTCGCTCTCGTAGCGGTCCACGGCACGCGGGAAAGCGGCGGCGAGGAACGCCGTCAGCAGCACCAGCAGCCCGAGCGCCCAGGCCGCGCCGGGTGCGGTACGCAGCCGGGTACGGACCCAGGGCGCACAGGAAGCGGGCGCGCGACGGCCTCGATCGGAACGCGGGCTCATATCAGTTGTCCCCCTGGTGGCGCAGCGAGGTCGCGGGGTCGGCGCCGCGCAGGGCGAGCAACGCGACGATCACCAGCGGCAGCGCGGCGACACCGGCCAGCAACGCCGCGATCTGCCCGGCCGGCAGCTGCACCAGCACCGGGGGCACCGGCGGGGTGGCCTGCCCGGTCAGGACGATCAGCGGCACGACAGCGCGGTTCAGTACGGCCCCGAGCGCGACCCCGACCAGCAGCGCGATCGCGATCAGCACCCCCTGCTCGGCGGCGATCATCCGGGTCAGCCGTCGGCGTGGCGTCCCCAGCGCCCGCAGGACGGCGAACTCCGCGTTCCGTTCGCGCTGCGCGCCGACGGCGCTCACCGCGAAGCCGACCGCGGCCAGGGCCGCAGCGACGACGGCCACCGCGGGCAGCGCGGCCTGCGGCCCGGCGCCCAGCGGATCGCTGACCAGCTCCTGTGCGATCTCGTCACGCACCTGGACCTGCGTCGGATCGGTGTCGGGCTGTGCCCGCAGTGCGGCGGCGACCTTTCCGGTCTGTCCGGGGACGGTGCTCAGCCACCACTCGGTGGGGGTGAGCACCGCGTTCGGGCGGTGCGAGAAGACCTGGCCGACGGCCCTGAAGTCGAGCAGCAGGGCTCCGCCGTCCCGGGCCCGGTCGGTGCCGCTTCCGGTACCGGCACCGGGGGCATGGGAGGCGGCTCCGGTGCCCGTGGTCGGCAGCTGGTGCACCGCCTTCACGATCTTCACCCGGATCGTCTCGCCGGCCAGCGTGACATCGACGCTCTGTCCCTCCTTCGCCCCTGCGGCCTTGAGATAGGCGTCGGTGGCGATGGCGTTCAGCGCCGGGGCCTTGGCGCGGGCCACGGCGGCCCGCACGGTGAAGGACGGGGTCCAGTCCATCGAGTACTCATCAGCGGCGGAACCGGTCGTGTACCCGAAGGCCAGCGGGGTCTTCGCGGAGGCGGTCGCGTGCACCGGCCGGCCCGGCTGCGTCTCACCGGAACCGGCGGCGGTCAGCGTGGCGTTCCAGCCGAACCCGTCGGGCACCGGGACCGGCTGTTCGGTGCCATCGGCCGTCACGGTCCTCAGGGCGCTGATACCGACCCGGTGCGTCTCGCTCCGGCCGGCCGGCCGGTTGCCGTCCAGCTCGAACCCGGTCACGGCCAGGTCGCCCGAGGCCGCCACCGGGAACGCGAACGGATGCGCTTTCCCGTCGACGGGTACGGTTCCGGCCGGCACCCGGTACACAAGGCCGTAACGGTCCTCCAGCAGCACGGTGACGAGCGGCGTGGTGCCGGACGGGGACGGCCCCCCGGGCGCCCCGGCCGCCGTGATCCGCACGTCGAACCGGACCTGCTCGCTGTTCTTCGGCAGGAGCAGCCCGGCTCGTGCGGTCCTCGGTGGGGTGAGCGAGTCGAACAGCTGCTCCTGCGGCCGGTCGCTGAGGTCGCCGCGCATCAGCATCCGCTCGTCGGCGTGCTCGGTGTCCAGGACGAGGACGTCGGCCGTGCGTTCACCGGAAAGCTCCGAGGTCGTACGGACCGCGGGCGCCGCCTCCCGTACGCCCGGCATCCGCGCATACGCGCCTGCCTTCGCCGGATCGCCCTCGACTCCGCCCACCATGCGCAGCGACGCACCGGCCCTGAAGTCCGCCTGGTCGCCCTGCGAACGGTCCCAGGACGCGCGCTGCCCGATCGCCAGCATGCCCATGGCGACCGACAGGATCAGCAGCAGCACCGGCCCGGCGTTGCGCAGCGGGCGCCGGCTGAACTGCCAGCCGGCCAGGGCTGTGATCAGCCCCCGGCCGCCGGCCGCACGGCGTTCCGCGAGCCTGGCCGCGGGCGGCAGCAGCCGTAGTGTCAGCACGGTGCCCGCGAGCAGCAACAGGGCGGGAGCCGCGACCAGCAGCGGATCGATACCGAGACCGCCCTGCCGGTCGCCGCTCAGCGCGCCGCTGCCGGAACCCGTGGTCTGGCGGTCGAGCTGCCAGTACGCCACCGCCGCGATCACCAGCAGGCCGATGTCGGCGCCCGCCCGGAGCGACGCGGGCAGCGCGGCGGCACGGCGGGGACGCCCCTCCCCGGCACCGGCCGCCAGCGCGGGCGCCACGACGGCCAGCGCACATGTCAGCGCGGCGACGGCGGCGACCAGCCACACGGTGGCGGTGGCGCCCCCGTCGAGCCGCAGCCCGATCCGGGACATGGCGCCGCGGTCCGCGAGCAGCCGGGTCAGCGGTCCGGTGAGCAGCGGCGCGAGGAGCGCGGCGGGCAGTGCCAGCAGCAGCGCCTCGATCGCGGCGAACGCGGTGATGCGGCCGCGCGATCCGCCGCGGGCCCGCAGCAGCCGGGTCTCTCCGTCACGCTCGCTGCTCAGCAGCCGGGCCACCAGCAGCAGCGCGTATCCCGCGAGCAGCACCAGCTGGACGGCCACGATCATCAGCGTCGAGCGGGAGACCAGCAGCGCCCGGTCGATCTGCTCCAGCACCTGGGGGAGCGAGGTCTGCACGGTGGCCCCGCTCCTGAACTCCGGCGCGGCCTGCAGCCTCTTCGGAGCAGCCGTGGCGGCGCTGTGCAGCGTGTCCATCCGGCCCGTGGTGACCGTGCGGAAGTCGGCGGTCGCCAGCCAGGACATCTCGCCGGAGCTGATCCGTCCGGAACCGGTCACGGCAGGGTCGGTGAGCAGCGGACCGTACGTCGTGAAGGAGACCTTGCGTACGCCGCGCCCGCCGAGCTCGTCCAACTGCCAGTACGGGTCGGCCTGGTCGGACACCTCGTACACCCCGGTGACCAGGACACGCAGCGGCTTGTCGTCCAGCCGGTCGGTGAGGGTGAGCCGCGCGCCGGGCCTCAGCTTCAGAGCCAGAGCGGCGGGGCGAGGCAGGGCGACCTGAACGGGATCGTCCGCCTTTGTGCTCCCGGCCGCCGGCATGTGGCCCTCGGTGAGGCGGATGCGGCTGCGGTCCAGCGAGGCGAAGTGGGTGAGATCCGGTTCGGCACCCCGGACATCCGGAGCCCGCAGACCACGCGGCAGCGCGTACGCCCCCGACGTCTCCAGCGTCCGGACGGTCACGGGAAGGCCGTCGAAGGTGTCCCGGGCGGTTCGCCGGGCGGTCGCGTCGGCCGCGTCCCGCTGCGCGGGCGCCACCGACGCGGACATGACGAGGGAGGCGGCGACAGCCGACCGGTGGGTGAGGGAGTGACGCAGCGCCGCGTCGCCGATGGAGCCGGAGAAGGCGGTGAGCGCGGCCAGTACGGAGGTGGTGAGCAGGACGGCGAGGACAGCGGCGGCGAGCAGGAGCCGGTAGGCCCTCACTCGAAGAAAGACGAACCCCGTCACATGCGCCCCCCTGGACCCTCAACACCACGCACGCCCCCCGGCGTTGCAGGGATGCTTTCAGTCGTACCTGCTGTTGGAAACCGCTTGCGTGCACAACTTGATGGGATCGTGACCGTTTATCGGCGCCGAAGGAGCGCATTCCGCACCCCATGGACCCGATGGAAGGGGAAAGGCGAGCGTTCTCAGCCCTCGGTGTTGATCATCGAGGCGGCGGCATAGGTGAGGTAGTCCCACAACTGACGCTCGTGCTCCGGCGCCAGCCCCAGCTCGTCGAGGGCGACCCGCATATGGCTCAGCCACGCATCGTGCGCCGCCCGGTCCACCCGGAACGGGACGTGCCGCATCCGCAGCCGGGGATGTCCGCGCCGCTCACCGTAGGTACGGGGCCCACCCCAGTACTGCATCAGGAACAGCCTGAACCGCTCCTCGGCCGGACCCAGATCCTCCTCCGGGTACATCGGCCGGAGCAGCGGGTCCTCGGCGACCCCCTGGTAGAAGCGGTGCACCAGACGCCGGAAAGTCTCCTCACCGCCGACCTGCTCGTAGAAGGTCTGCTCCTGCAGCGTGTCGCGCGGAATCTCTGTCACCGGTCCATCGTCGCAGACGCACCGGCCGAGGACCGGGGCCCTAGGTCTTCGTCGATCTGCCGTCTGCCGTGCGACGCCCTTCGGGCGGCGACGGCCGTTCGACGACAGGACCTGCCCCGGCCCGGTTTCTGGCCCCGGGGTCTCCGGCGCAGGAAGGTGGAGGTATGGACGACGCGCACCCTGATCAGTTCGCCGCGGCTGCCGCCGAGGAGCGGTGGGCGATGGTGCGCCGGATCGTGGCCGGCGGGGCGCTGGCGGACCCGGAATGGCTGGCCGCGTTCGAGGAGGTGCCGCGGCATCTGTTCGTGCCGTACTACTTCGTGGGCGGCGGATTCGATCGCCTGTGGTGCGAGGACCCCGACCCGGTCCGGCGGGCCCGGTGGCTGCAAGGGGCGTACGCGGACGGGGCGCTCGCCACCCGGATCCGGGACGGTGAGCTGATCTCGTCGTGCAGCCAGCCGTCGCTGATGGCCCGGATGCTCGAGGAGCTGGACGTACGGGAAGGGCACCGGGTCCTGGAGATCGGCGCGGGCAGCGGCTACAACGCGGCACTGCTCGCACACCGGCTCGGTGACGACGCCGTGACCACTGTCGACCTCGACCCGGAGATCACCGAGTCGGCCCGCCGGCACCTGGCGGCGGCCGGATACCACCCGGCGGTGATCACCGGTGACGGGGCGCGGGGCTGGCCCCCGCGCGGCCCGTACGACCGGATCATCGTGACCTGCACCCTGCCGTGTGTACCGCAGGCATGGCTGGACCAGTGCACGCCGGGCGCACGGATACTGGCGCCGTTCGCCACCGGACTGATCTCGCTGTGGGTACGGGAAGGGGCGCACGGGAAGTACGCCGAGGGCCGGTTTCTGCACACGCCCGCGTACTTCGTCCCGCTGCGCGGCGCACCGCCGCAGCCCGTACGGCGCCCGCACACCCGCGCATTGCCCAGGCGCGTCAGCGAGAACGAGCTCTTCCAATTCCTGCTGACGCTGACCGGGGCCACCCTCGACCCGCGCGAGGCCCTCTCCCTCTGGCAGCGCGAGCGGTGCCCCGAGCGGCAGAGGTTCGGCATCACGGTCCGGGACGGGCGGCAGTGGGCCTGGCTGGACGACCCCGAGGGGCCGTACGCCTGGCCACTGCCCCACGGGTAGCGGGTTCAGCCTCGGTGGACCGTGATCGTCGTCCACGCCCCGACATGCACCTGGTCGCCGTCCTGGAGCGGGACGGGGACATAGGGCTGGATCGGGTCCTCGGCGCCATTGAGCGTGGTGCCGTTGGTGGAGTTCTGGTCGACCACCGCCCAGCCGCCGTCGGGCTGCTGCACCAGCACCGCGTGCTGGTGCGAGACGCCCGGGTCCTCCGGCGGCACGGACAGATCGATGTCGGGGGACTCGCCGGTGCTCTGCCTGCGGCGACCGATGGTGATCTGGTTGCCGGTCAGCGGAAGCCGCTGCTCCGGGGAGTACGCGGGCAGGTTGAGCCCGGTCGCCTCGGGGCCGCTGCGCTGCATCATCGCCAGGAAGTACTCACGGTCCGGGGCGATGACCGCGGTCCAGCTCGCGGGCGGCTGGTTCTGATCCCGACCCGGGAACGGCGGTTGCTGCTGCGGGGCAGGCGGCTGCGGCGCCTGGGTACGGGACGGCGGCGACAGCATCCAGTCGTCGTCGTCGGACTGCGGCGCCTGCGGCTGCGGTGGGGCAGGCGGCTGCGGTGCGGGCGGCTGCGGGGCAGGCGGACCGGGCTGCTCGAACGCGGGCGGCGCCGACTGCTGCTGGAACGGCGCGGGCGGCGCCGACTGCTGCTGGAACGGGGGCGGCGCGGTCTGCTGCTGGAAGGACGGCGGAGGCGGTGACCCCTGCTGCTGGAACGGCTGCGGCGGCTGCGGCGACTGCGGCCCCGGCACCGGGGGCCCGGGGCGGTCTTCCTGGTCGGGGGAGAGCGGCTCGGCCGGGCGGTTCATCTGTGAGGGCCGCGAGCCCTGGTACTCGAACGGATCGCGCTGCTGCTGGGGGCCCGGCGGCTGCTGCCGCTGGAAGCCGGGCGGCAGGCTGAGACCGGGCGGAGGGCTGGGAACGCTGTGGGACGGGGCCAGCGGCGTGTACGACGTCGCGGTGTTCGTGAGGAAGTTCCAGCGGCACTCCTCGCAGAACGGCGCCATCGCCTCACGCGGCGTGCGGCACTGCGGGCAGAGCTCGGCCTGCTGGTTCGCATCCGGGCCGGGCCCCTGCGGGAAGCCGTAACCGGGAGCGGGCGGCGGGGGAGGCGGCGGCGGGACCGCACCCGCAGGCGCGCCCGCCCCGGCCATGCGATGGCCGCAGACCTCGCACCAGTCCTCGGAACCCGACTGGTGTCCGTTCGGGCAGGTCGGCATGTCGGCGCTTCCTCCTCTCCTCGTCCGGCCCCGGGGGCCGTCATTTTGTGTTGCTCTTCGCCACCCGGCAAAACGCTCCGGCCGGGCGGCTCGTGTGGTTATTTCTTGACGCGAACGGTCTTGGTGGAGCGTGTTTCGAGTGTCATCGAGTCGGCCTCCGCGACCTTCGCCTTCAGTCGCACAGTACCGGTCGCCGCGTCGACGACGTCCACCACCTTCGAAAGCAGTTTCGCAGTGTCCTCGTTCCCGGAAGCCGATGCCAGCTGCACCGCACGGCCCAGTTTCGCGGTCGCGCCGTCGAAGTCTCCCGACTTGCGGGCATCGAGCCCCTGCTGGATGACCTGTGCCAGTTCCGCCTGGCCCGTGTAGTGCGCGACCTGCGGGTTGATCGAGGTGGACGCCACCATGTCTTCCGTCCACACCGCCCGCACCAGGCCCTGGGAAAGCGTCTGCGGGACCCCGCCCGACGGGTCGGGGAGGATCAACGAGACCCGGGACGCCAGCATCTCCTGCCCGATCCCGGCCTCCGGCACCTGTACGCACACGTGGTAGTCGCGGGACTCGTCGCCCCAGGAACCCGTGGGGTAGTCCCCGGCGCGAGTGCCCGCCTCGGTGCGGCGGCCGGTCAGATCGACGACCGTCGGTGCGACCTGTTTCACAAACTTGATCTCGACCCCGACGGGCGTCCAGAGCCGCAGCGCGACATCCGCGACCTCCTTGCCCATCGCGTTCTCCATCATCTGCGTGAAGTCCGCGGCCAGCCCTGCCGGGTCGGCGACGATGTCGGCCGTGCCGAGCAGCGCGGAGGCAATGGCTGTGACCTCCTTCACCTCCCAGTCGGTGCCGACGCCCCGGGCGTCACAGGTGAAGCGGCCCGCGCAGGATTCGAGCGCGGCCCGCAGGTCCTCCGGCGCCTCGTGCTCGTTGCGGCCGTCGGTGAGGAGGATGCCGTGCCGTATCTCCACATCGGCGGCGCCGAGCAGCCGGTCGGCCAGTCGCAGCCAGGTGCCGATCGCCGTACCGCCACCGGCGCTGAGCGCCCGCAGGGCCCCCTTCGCCTGGGCCTTGGTCCGCGCGTCGGCGACGGCGAGCCGGCCGTTGCCCGGGTAGATCTCCTTGGCGATGTGCGTGCCGCCGACCACAGCGAACGAGGTGCCGTCGCGCAGGGTGTCGACGGCCGCGGCCGTCGCATCGCGGGCATTGCGCATCTTCGTCGGCGGATAGTCCATCGAACCGGAGCAGTCGACCATGATCACCACGGCGGCGTTCGGCGCCTGCCCCGCTGCGTACGTGGGCGTCGCGGCCGCACCGGACAGTGGAATACCGCCGGTGGTGCCGCCTCCGGTCGAGGTGACCGTGACGATTGCGTTGACCTCGCGACCGCCCTCCGGCAGATATTCGTTCTGGTACACCTCGACGGAGAACCGCGGCACGTTCGACTTGGAGAAGTTGGCCATCTGATCGGCTCCTTGAGGCTCCAGGTGTCAGATGAAGACAGCTGTGAGGGCAGAAATTACGTCGGTGAACGCGGGTGAGGCGGGAAAACGGGTGAGTGTGGGTGAAGGCGGCAGGGGCGGAGGGAAACGGAATCAAGCGTTACGGAACGGGGCTCATGTGGTGCCGCAGGCCGATCCTGCCCCCTGCGGCGGCACGGCGAACGGCAGCAGAGCCACTGTTACGTTGTCGTGGCCCCCACCGTCGAGTGCATGACCCACCAGCACCTGCGCGCCGTGCAGCGGTCGCAGCTGTGCATCGGCCGGCACCGCGGCGGCCATCTCGGCCGCCGACTCCGCGTAGTTCCACAGGCCGTCCGTGCACACCACCACGAGACCCGACCGGTCAGGTTTGAAGGACGCGGTGTGCGGCTCCAGTTCGTACGCGTCGGCGCCGAGCCAGCCCGTGATGGCATGGGCGCGCGCGTCGGCGTACGCCTCGGCCTCGTTCATCAGACCCGCCGCCACCATTTGCGCGGCCCAGGAGTCGTCCTCGGTCAGCCGGGCGGGCGGGCTGGTGCGGTCGTCCGGCACCCAGTAGACGCGGCTGTCGCCGACCCAGCCGACGACCAGCAGGCCGCCCGCCATGACCGCGCCGACCAGGGTGCACGCCGGGGCGTTCTGGTGGCGGTGCGGGTCGTGCTCCATGGCCCGGCCGGGCTCCTCGGCCAGGGAGTTGACCGACTCGGAGGCGGCGACGATCGCCTCGTGCATGGCCTGCTGCGGATGGGTGCCGCGAGGAAGGGACTCCAGCAGCGCTTCGTTGGCGGCGCTCGCGGCGGCCGCCGACGCCTCGTCGGGGCGGCTGGCCGATGAGACACCGTCGCAGACGATCGCGACGACGGCCGGCGAACCGTCGGGCAGGGAGGTGGTCGACACCGCGAACGAGTCCTCGTTGCGGTGATGGCGCAGGCCCCGGTCGCTGACGGCGGCGACCGATTCGAGCTCCTGCTCCATGTGGTCGCGCTCGCGCGGCTGGGCGTGACCACAGTTCTCGCAGTAGCCGTCGGTGTCGACACGACCGGCTCGGCAGGCCACACACAGTTTGGTACCGGCCGGCGGCGCGGACGACGGCTTGGCGGCGGGGGTACGGGGGTCGGGCGCCGGCGCCTCGGCGGACGGCGTGGACCCGGGCGCGGCTTTGGGCATGGACGACGGTGCGGGCGTCCCGGGCGCGGCTCCGGGCGTGGACGACGGTGCGGCTTCGGGCGCGGCCCCGGGCGAGGCCAGTTCGAAGTCGCCCGATCCGCCCGGCCCGTCGAAGCGGAACTCTGCAGGGCCGCCCGCCGGAGTGCGGGCGGCCGTCGCCGCGCCGTTCTCCGCCGGCACGGCCATGGCGATCGTGGGGTGGTCCTGCGGCGGCGTGGGCACGGCCGACAGGTCGTACCCGCACGCACCGCAGAACAGGTCCCCCGGCTCCAGCGGCTCCTCGCAGCCGGGACACTTCGACAAGGCCGTCTCCTGGGGCTTCTGCGACATTTTCACACCCACGTCCGGGGGCGGAAACGGTTGGCCCGCTCCACCAGTTCGATCCTCTCGTCGCCGGGCTCTGCAAGCCGGGCGAGCATCCGGTACGAACGCTCCAGCCCGAAACGCAGGCCGCGCTCGTCCAACTCACTGCCGAGCAGCGTTCTCGGCCCGTGCGACCCCGCAGACGCGTGCGGTTGCAGGGCCGAGGACCGAGCCGTGGGACTACCGGAGAGTACCCAGTCGAGCGCCGTTCCCAGCACCTCTGTCGACAACTGTTCGCGACGCACCGCGTCCAGACCGAAACCGGCCAGTTCCGAGACCTGGGCCGAGGCGGCCATCAGATCGACGATCAGAGGTTCGTCCGGGGCACGTCCACGCAGCCGGGCGCGCACCGCGGCGACCCGGGCCGCCGTGTAGTGGATCGACGCCTCAGGCACGGACTCCAGCGCCCTGACGGCCCCGGCCCGGTCCCCGGCGGCGATCTGCACCCGGGCCAGGCCGAAGGCGGCGCTGACGAAGCTCGGGTCGGTCGTCCACACCAGGCGGTAGTACTCGGCGGCGTTGTCCAGCTGGCCCAGGACCTCCGCGCAGATCCCCAGCGCCAGCTTGGGCGCCGGCTCACCGGGGAACGCGTCGTACACCGCGTCGAAGGAGAGCGCCGCGTTCTCGTTGTCACCGGTCACCAGTGAGGTGACGCCGCGGTACCAGACGACCCGCCAGTCGTCCGGGTACTGGCCCTCCAGTGCCCTCAGCGTCTGCCCGGCCGCGCCGAGTTCATTCATCTCCAGGCGGGCGCGCAGCTCACGCAGCCGGGTCTCCAGCGAGGCCACGGGCACGGCGTTCAGCGCTGCGATCAGTTCGGAGGGGGCGGTGGTCATCAGCCCGGCGAGGAAACCCGCGTTGGGGTCGCTCGCATCGACCCGGGGCACGGGCAGCGCGAGCGAGGTGGACCGGGCGTCGAACCAGGTCGGCCGGGGGCCGTTCGGGAGGTTCGGGACGTACGGCCCCGACAGCGCAGCGGGGTCGGCGTCCGGGAAGACCCGGGGGGCAGGAATCGCGGCCTGGGCCTGCGCGTACGAGAAGGTCGCGCCGCTCTGAAGGGCCGCGCCGCTCTGGCCCGGCCCATTGCCGGCCTGTACGTGGGTGGGCGGCGGCGCGGTCAGCGGACCGGCACTCGCCGCGGCGTAGCCGGGCGCGGACGGAACACCCGCGGGCAGCGCGCCCGGCCCCGGCACCGCGAACGGCACGGCGGCCGCGCCCGCGGTCGCGGTCGCACCGAGCGTCGCCCCGTTCCGCCGCCGCTCGAAGCGACCGGACGACACCGGAGCGGCAGCCCGTGCCCCCAGTCGCGACACATCGCCCGTCAGCTCGGCGAACAACTGCGTGTCCGTGACCCGTACTTCCGTACCGAACAACGTTGATAGCGCCGGTCGCGGCCGCCCCGTCTGCAACGACACCACCTCGCGCAGCACACCCGTCAGCTGCTCCGCCATCTCCGCCGCCGAGGCGAACCGCCGCGCCGGATCCGGGTCGGTGGCCCGCACCAGCAGCCGGTAGAACGACTCATAGGTCCGGAACACCTCGATGTTGTCCGGGTCCGGCAGCGAGTCCACGAAGACGTTGGTGTAGCCCTGGAAGTCGAAGGTGAGCACCGCGAGCGTCCGCGCGACCGTGTACAGATCGGAGGCGACCGACGGGCCGACCTCCGCGACCTCCGGCGCCTGATATCCCACCGTGCCGTAGATGGCCGACTCGTCGTCGTCCATTCTGCGGACCGCGCCCATGTCGATCAGCTTCAGCTGGTCCTCGGTCTGGATCGCGTTGTCGACCTTGAAGTCGCAGTACAGCAGGTTGCGGCTGTGCAGATGGCCGAGCGCCTCCAGCGCCTCGATGCCGTACGCGCACGCCTGCTCGACCGGCAGCGGATCGCGCTTCCCGGCCGGGGTGCGGCGCTCGTTCGCGATCTGCTTGAGCGCCTTGCCGCCGACGTACTCCATCACGATGTAGCCGTCGAGCGAGCCGGTGCGCTGGTCGAGATGCTCGACGAAGTTGTAGATCCGGACAATGTTGGAGTGCTCGATCTCGGCGAGGAACCGGCGCTCCGAGATGGCGGCGGCCATGGCGTCCTGGTCACCGGTGTCGAGCAGGCCCTTGAGGACCACCCAGCGGTCCGACACCGCACGGTCGACCGCGAGATAGACCCAGCCGAGCCCGCCGTGCGCCAGACAGCCCACGACCTCGTACTGGCCGTGCACGATGTCGCCACCGGTGAGTTTGGGCACGAAGGAGTACGGGTGGCCGCACTTGGTGCAGAACCCCTCCGTACGGCCCGCCCGTTCACCGCGGGCCCGGCCCACCGGGGCCCCGCAGTCGGAACGCGAACAGAAACGCTTCCGCTCCGGGACCTCCGGGTTCTGCATCACCGCCGTGCGCGGGTCGGGACGCGGCACGTCCGGCACCTGCACCAGGCCCGCGCCCAGTCGTCCACGGCCGGACGCGCCCGTGGACGAACCGGAGGAACGCACCGACACCGAACGGGACGTGGCGCCACCGGACAGCGAACGCGAGAGCCGCCCCGAAACGGAACGCCGCGAGGTCGACGAGCGGGACGAGGACCGCGAGGAGGCCCGGGACGACGACCGCGAACTGCTGTCGCTGCCCCGGATTCCCCCGCTGCCCCGCCCGCCCCTGCTGCTCGCATCGCCGCCGCCCGCGATCCCGGTGGGCGGCGAGCTCACCATGCCACTCGGCGAGACGACCGGAGCCAGACCGCAGGTGTCGCAGTACAGCTCACCGCCGCCCACATCCTCATAACTGCCCTCGCACGCGGGGCGCTGGCACTGCGTACTCATGGTCCGTCCCCCTGTTCGCCCCGCCGCCGCAGCGGCCCTTCAACCTTGCACGTACCTGTACTCATCGCCGGTCCTCCGGTCCCGAGGTCCGGCGCTGGGACAGCAGTTCGGCAGCCGCCTCCTGGTAGCGCAGCACCGCCTGCGCGGCGACCCGCAGATCGCACGGTGCGCTCCACAGCATCCGGCGCGCCGCGTCGTACCGCTCGATCAGCAGCGGGTCCTCGGCCAGACCGTGCCGGGCGACCTTCGCCTTGTACGCGTCGAGCCTGCCGCGCAGCTCCGCCCGTACGGCCAGCGGGGCCGTGACCGCGGTCAACGACTCGCGGGCCCGCAGCAACTCCTCCTCGGCCTCCCGCTCCAGCGTCTCCAGCAGCGGGGAGAGCCGGTGCCACTGGGCATGCCTGCGGTACTCCGAAGCGGCGGCCAGCCGCTCCTGGAGCGCGGTCGCCGGGCCGCTGACCGCGGGCACCTCGGAGGCGGCGATCTTCGCCAGCACCTCGCCGCGCGCCGACCGGGCCTCGGTCAGGGTGCGGTCCGCGCGGGAGAGGACATCACGCAGGTGCACCAGACGCTGCTCGGCGTCCTGCCGGACCGTGAGCACTGCCTCGATCTCGCGGCGTACGTCGTCCAGGGCGCGGGCCGCCCGGTCGTAGCGCGTCGTGTCGGGGCGTCCGCCGCCGGGCGCCGAACTGCCGGGACCCGACAGCCAGAACGCCAGCGGATCGGAGATCACCTGCACCCGCAGCGCGGTCAGTTCATGGGTGATCGCCTCCAGGTCGTCGCCCGCCGGGTGCTCACCCGGCCGAACGCCGACGGAGTGCGCCAGCGAGCGGGTGCGGTGCAGCTCGGCGGCGAGGAGATCTATCCGGGCGGGCAGCGCGGACCACACGGAGTCGGAGGCGACGACCATGTCCAGTGACCGGGCGTACAGGTCGTTCATCCGGGCGACCAGCTCCTCCAGCGTGAACCGCTCGGAGAGCTTGGCCGGGCCCGTGATCGACGGATCGGGGCGGCCTGCCTCGTGCGCCACGGTCACGCCCTGGCCGCGCAGCAGCTCGGTGAGGGCCACCAGATCGTCCCGGTTGGGGTGGCGCCGACGGGCCCGCACCGCGCGGGCCTCCGCCAGCACCCCCGCGTAGGCGTCGAAATACCCCCACAGCAGCGTGATCGACTGCTCGGTGATGGCCCAGCGTTCCTTGGTGACACCGGTCAGATCGGCGCCCTCCAGGAGCCGACGGCCCGCATGGTCCTGCAGAGCGAGGAGCGAGGTCTCGATCGCCTCGTGCTCCGCGCCCAGCCGGGCCAGCGCACGGTCCGCCTCGTCCCGGTCCATGACCGGGCCGGGGGGCCTCCCCGCGTAGCCGGGGAAGGGGCCCGCGACGCCCATCGATCACCTCTCCGCTCTTCCTGTCGGGGCGGGCCCGGCAGGATCAGTGCCACTGCCTCGCCGGCCCGGTCCGCGCCGTCGCGCACACCTGGCCGGTCCGGCGCTAGTTGCTCCGGTACTTGGGTGCCGGCGGCGCCGATATGCCCGGCAGACCGGCCTCCAGCCACTCCCGGTACGACACCATCCAGGGGCTGTTCGCACCACCCCTGCGGTAGTCGACCAGCACCTGGTTGACCCGGGCCACCAGATCGTTCGCACCGAGCTTCGTCGCCACGCCGTAGTACTCGGTGGTGAACGGCTTGTCGCCCTTGAGCTCGACGGCCGGGTCCTGGGCGGCCTGGCCGGCCGCCAGCGCGTTGTCCGTGACCACGGCGTCGACCTCGCCCAGCTGCAGCCGCACCAGGCAGTCCAGCTGGTTGGGGACGGTGAGCCGGTCCTCGTCCGCCGCGGTGCCGTCGTGCTCGTCCTTGAAGACCGAGCCGAACGACTGCTTCTCCAGCGCCTCGTACGCGGTGGACCCCTCGGCGGTGCAGACCCGCTTGCCGTCCAGGGACTTGTCGAACCCGGTGATCGTCGAGTCCTTCGGCGCGAGGACCTGCTGCCCGGCCTGGAAGTAGGCCGTGGAGAACGCGACCTGGTCCAGCCGGCTGCAGTTGATCGTCATCGTCCGCACGACGACATCGACCTTGTCGTTCTCCAGGGCGGCGATCCGCTGGTTGGTGGGTATGGCCCTGAAGATCACCGCGTCGGGATCGCCCAGGATGTCCTTGGCGATGGCCCGCACCAGATCGATGTCGAAGCCTTCGAGCTTGCCTGCCTCCGGATTTTTGAGCTTGCCCGTGTCCGGATCTTCGACCTTGTCCGTCTCCGGATTGCGGTATCCCCAGCGGAAGCTGTTCTGGTCGACGCCCGCGATCAGCTTTCCGCGCGCCTTGATCTTCGCGATGCTCGGGCCGTCGGCGCTCGACGGCGGCAGGCTCGCCTCCGGGTCCGTGCAGTCGTCGGCCCGGACCTGCACCGCCTGCGCCGTACCCGGCCCCGAAGCGTCCTTGCCGAAGGTGCCGGCGCCGCCGTGGGAGAGCGGCAGCAGGGTGAGCGAGGCCGTCACCGCGCAGGCCACGGCCATGCCCGTCACTCCGCCCCAGCCGCGCAGCCTGCCGCGGGTGGACCCAGGGCCCGTGCGCTTCCTGGACATCGCTCCCCCTCTCACCGGTACTCCGAGAGCCTGCGGTTGACCCCGACGATCGCGGCGAGGGCACCCAGCGCGGCGAGCGCGGCGGCCCCGATCGGCAGCCCGCCCAGCGCCCCGCGCCCGTTCTTCGCGGCCCGGGTGAACTCGCTCTGCTCATGGGCGAGCGCCTGCTCCAGCGCCTCGTCCACCCGGTTGAAGGACTCACCCGTCGAGTTCTTCGGCCCGATGATCTGTTTCAGCGCGCCCTGGTAGTCGCCGTTGTCGTCGGTCGTGCGGGCGGTCCGGTGGCGGCTCTGCCACTCGGAGACACCGTTGATGGCGTTCGTCACCGGCCCGCTCCCCTGGGAGTCGTCGGCGAGCTTCCTGGCTTTCCCCAGCTCTTCACCGAGGGCCTTCATGCCCGTGTTGTAGTCGGTCTCGTACTTGTCGTTCTTGCCGTCCGGGGTGAGTACCGCGCCGCGGGCGACCAGAGTGAGGTTCTCATTGGCGCGCGCCTTCAGCGAGTCGATCCGCGCATGGTTGAGAACATCGAGGGACTGCTGCCCGTGCACATCGGCGTCCAGCAGCTCGGACCGCGCCACCGTGTGCCCCACGGCCAGCCACAGCAGCACCACGGTGGACGCGGCGGTCGCGACGAGCAGCCCGTGGTCGAAGACCCGGTTCGTCCTGCGGTAGTTGCGCCGCTGCGCCCAGAGCAGAGCGGCCAGTGCCACGACACCGAGCACGAGCGAGAGGACCGGCCAGGCCCTGGCCGATTCGTTGTCCCGGTCGAGTCGGCCGGTCTCCGCCGTGTACAGCCGTTCGGCGGCCGGCAGCAGCACGTCGGTCATCTTCTGGTTCGCGTACCGGAGATAGGCACCGCCCAGCGGCAGGCCCTGCCGGTTGTTGGCACGAGCCCGCTCGATCAGCCCCGTGTACCGGGGGAGCTCC
Organism: Streptomyces sp. NPDC002958; assembly: GCF_055563255.1. Classification (NCBI taxonomy): domain Bacteria; kingdom Bacillati; phylum Actinomycetota; class Actinomycetes; order Kitasatosporales; family Streptomycetaceae; genus Streptomyces; species Streptomyces sp. NPDC002958. Next base: position 72,750 of record NZ_JBVHDS010000008.1, read on the forward strand.
TCGTTGAGCGTGGTGATCTCGTGCCCGGACGCCGTCGCCGCGTCCGTGGTGGCCGCGGCCTTCACCAGCAGCCGGGACGCCTCCTTGATGTCCTTGTCGTACCGGTCGTGGACATCGCGCGGCTCCTGCGCCCCGGCCAGGAAGCCGCTCGCCGCAGCGGTGTCGGCATCGGCCAGCGAACGGTAGATGTTGGCCGCGTCGGCACTCAGCGGCTGGCTGCGGCTCACCACATCGTCGGCGGCGGCCGCCCGGTCGGCGATCTCGAACGCCGTCACGGCTCCGAACGCGACGACGAGCAGCGCCAGTACGGCCCCGATGATCTGGAGCCTGCCCGGCTCGGTCGTCGCCGCGGCCCGCAGCCGTCCGGCCGTCGCGGGCCGGACACCGCGCTGCGGCGGAGCGGGTACGGTCGCGGGCACGGGCGGCTGCGCCCGTGCGTGTTCCGGCGCCGTGCGTACATTCGGCGGGTATGTCACTTGACCTCCCCCTCGGTCACTGACGGTGGCCCGGCCCCCGGCCGATCGGGGACTGGTACCCGGCCAGAAGTATGGCCGCAGGGACCGACATCCACACCAGGAACGCCTGGATCCTGCACCGGTCCACGGATGGCAGTCACACGCATTCGATCAAGGCCTGAGCCACCGATCAAGCCGATCGGTGGACCAATCCCCGAACCGGACCGATCTCCCCACGCAGGAACACGTCCGGGACAACTGAACGGTTCCCGTACGCAAGGGGCGACCTGTGTCAGAAACGCCGCGGGTCGCCCCTTGTGTTCAGCGAACCGTCTCAGCTGTACTGCGCACGCAGCCTCTCGTGCACCCCGGCAGTCGCCCCCACGTGATCCAGGCCGAGCAGTGCGGCCCCCAGCACCGGCGGCTCCGTCACGACCCGGACCACCGCCTTCGGGGCACGTACCGCGAGGAGTTCGGCGATCCTGTCGTCCAACTGCGGGTGACGGGCCGCCAGCACGCCGCCGCCCAGCACCACCGGCGCCTCCTCGTCCAGCAGACCGAGCCGGGTCAGCGCGACCGATGCCATCGCGACGACCTCCTGCGCCAGCCGGTCCACCAGCGCACCCGCCACCGGGTCCCCGGCCGCCGCGGTCGCGAAGAGCACCGGAGTCAGTTCGTGCCTGCGCTCGAACTCGACCCGGCCCAGATGCAGCGCCTCGATCAGCGCGTACATCGAGTCGAGCCCGAAGTGCCCGGGCAGTGCACGGGCCAGCTCGGTCGGCTCACCGCGGCCGTCCTCCGCCCGCGAGGCGAACCACATCGCCTCCTCGGCCAGCCCCGAACCGCCGCCCCAGTCACCGGATATCCGGCCTATGGCGGGGAAGCGCGCGCTCCGCCCGTCCGGCACCATGCCGACACAGTTGATCCCCGCACCGCAGACGACGGCCACACCCCGTGGCTCGTCCACCCCCGCACGCAGAATCGCGAAGGTGTCGTTGCGCACCTCGACCGTGGGCGCCCAGCCACGGGCACGCAGCGCCGCCGCCAACTGCTCCTCCTCCACCGGGAGGTCGGCGTTGGCGAGACAGGCCGACACATGCGCGACGGGGCCGACCGGTCCGCCGGACAGCTCCAGCGCCCGGTCGACGGCCGCACCGAGAACGTCCACGGCCGCCTCGATCCCCACGACCGGCGGCTGGAAGCCACCGCCGCGGGCCGCCGACAGCACTGTTCCGTCCGCACCGATCAGTGCCACATCGGTCTTGCTGTTCCCCGCGTCGATCGCGAGGACCGAAGCGTTCATGCCCACGCCAGGTGCTCCCGGTTGTGCGCGATCAGCTTGTCGGTGAGCGCCTCGGCGTACTCGAACTGGCCGATCAACGGGTGTGCGAGCAGAGCCTTGAACACTGCGTCTCTCCCACCCGCCCGCCCGGTGGCCCGTCCGCCGCGCAGCGCGGCCTCCAGGGCGAGGTCCTCGTACGCCGTCACGTTGGCGATCAGACCGGCGTACAGCGGGTCCAGCTCCGGTACGGCGAGCGGGGCGGCACCCGTACCGTCGACTGCGGCCTGCACCTCGATCACCGCGTCGTCCGGCAGGAACGGCAGCGTCCCCTTGTTGTACGTGTTGACCACCTGCACCGGGGAGCCGCCCGAGCCGAGCAGCGAGGACGCCAGGTCCACGGCCGCCTCCGAGTAGAACGCGCCGCCGCGCTTGGCGAGCAGCGCGGGCTTCTCGTCCAGCGCCGGGTCGCCGTACATGGCGAGGAGTTCCTTCTCCATCGCGGCGACCTCGGCCGCCCGGGACGGCTTGGTGCCGAGCTCCCGTACGACCGCGTCGTGCGCGTAGAAGTACCGCAGATAGTACGAGGGGACCACGCCGAGCCGGTCGACGATCGCCCGCGGCATGCGCAGATCGTCCGCGATAGCGTCGCCGTGCTCGGCGAGCAGCTTCGGCAGGACGTTCTCGCCGCCCGGACCACCGAGACGGACCCCGAACTCCCAGGTCAGGTGGTTGAGCCCGACATGGTCGAGGTGCACCTCACCGGGGGTGACATCGAGGAGCCCGGCGAACTTCCGCTGGAGGCCGATCGCCACATTGCACAGTCCGACGGCCTTGTGCCCGGCCTGGAGCAGCGCCCGGGTGACGATGCCGACCGGGTTGGTGAAGTCGATGATCCAGGCGTTCGGATTGGTACGGCGGACCCGCTCGGCGATGTCCAGGACGACCGGGACCGTGCGCAGTGCCTTGGCGAGGCCGCCGGCCCCGGTGGTCTCCTGGCCGACGCAGCCGCACTCCAGCGGCCAGGTCTCGTCCCGGTTGCGGGCGGCCTGGCCGCCGACGCGCAGCTGGAGCAGGACCGCGTCGGCGTCGGCGACACCCGCGTCGAGGTCCGACGTGGTGATGATCCTCCCCGGGTGGCCCTGCTTGGCGAAGATCCGCCGGGCGAGGCCGCCGACGAGTTCCAGGCGCTCGGCCGCCGGGTCGACGAGCACGAGCTCCTCGATGGGCAGCGTGTCCCGCAGCCGGGCGAAACCGTCGATCAGTTCAGGTGTGTAGGTGGACCCGCCACCAACTACTGCGAGTTTCATGGTCAGCCCTTTACTCCGGTCAGTGTGACGCCCTCGACAAAAGCCTTTTGAGCGAAGAAGAAGACAAGGATCACAGGGGCCATGACCAGTACGGTCGCGGCCATGGTCAGGTTCCAGTCGGTGTGGTGTGCGCCCTTGAAGGATTCCAGGCCGTAACTGAGCGTCCAGGCAGCCGGGTTCTCGGAGGCGTAGATCTGCGGGCCGAAGTAGTCGTTCCAGGCGTAGAAGAACTGGAAGAGGGCGACGGCGGCGATGCCCGGCCTGGCCATCGGCACGACGACTCTCATCAGCGTGCGGAACTCACCGCAGCCGTCGACCTTCGCCGCGTCGAGGTACTCGTTCGGGATGGTCAGCAGGAACTGCCGCAGCAGGAAGATGGAGAACGCGTCACCGAAGGCCATCGGGATGATCAGTGGCCAGAGTGTGCCGGACATGTCCAACTGCTTCGCCCAGAACAGATACATCGGGATGACGACGACCTGCGGCGGCAGCATCATCATCGAGATGACGAGCATCAGCGACAGATGCCGCCCGCGGAAGCGGAACTTGGCGAGCGCGTACGCCACGGGCAGCGACGACACGACCGTGAGGACGGTGCCGAGTCCCGCGTACAGCAGAGTGTTCTTCCACCAGGTAAGAAAGCCCGGGGTGTCGAACACCTTCTTGTAGTTGCTCCACTCGAAGGGGTGCGGCCACAGATCGCGGGTCAGCGCCTGCTGGTCGCTCATCAGCGAGGTGAGCAGCAGGAAGACGAACGGCAGCACGAAGAAGAGCGCGGCGGCGACACCGAGCGAGTGCACGGCGATCCAGTTCAGCAGCGCCTTGCGGCGTGCCGTGCGCTCGGCCGAGGTGACCGGGCCGGCCGCGGCGTCGGCCGTCTTGAGGGCGTCGAGGGCCTGCGCCACGTCACTCACCTGCCTGGATCAGCCCGCTGCGGCGCCGCATCAGCAGTGCGGTGAACGCCATGGCGAGTGCGAAGAGAACGAGCGCGACCACACAGGCGGAGCCGTAGTCGAAACGCTGGAAGCCGAGGTTGTAGACGAGCTGCGGAAGCGTCAGTGTCGACTTGTCGGGATAGCCCGGTTCGAACTGCTGCCCGGAGCCGCCCATCACACCCGAGGCGACCTTCCCCGCCACGAGTGGCTGGGTGTAGTACTGCATCGTCTGGATGATCCCGGTGACCACGGCGAACATCACGATCGGCGAGATGTTCGGCAGGGTGACGAAGCGGAACCGCTGGAACGCGGACGCCCCGTCCAGCTCCGCCGCCTCGTACTGCTCCTTCGGTACGTCGAGCAGCGCGGCCATGAAGATCACCATCAGGTCGCCCACGCCCCACACCGCGAGCGCGGTCAGCGCCGGCTTGGACCAGGTGGCATCGGTGAACCAGCCCGGCGTGGGCAGCCCCAGATCGCCGAGGACCGAATTGACCGGCCCCGTACCCGGGTTGAGCAGAAAGACGAAGCCGAGGGTCGCCGCGACCGGCGGGGCCAGGTACGGCAGGTAGAACAGGGTCCGGAAAACTCCGGCACCCGTCTTGATCTTGGTGATCAGCAGTCCGACACCGAGGCCGAACACCACTCGGCAGCTCACCATGACCACGACCAGCCAGAGCGTGTTGCGCAGGGCGGGCCAGAACAGCGGGTACTCATTGAAGACGTACGACCAGTTCTTCAGCCCGCTGAACTCCGGGGCCGCGAAACCGTCGTAGTCGGTGAAGGAGAAATAGAGCGTGGAGATCAGCGGGTAGGCGAAGAAGACGCAGAACCCGATCAGCCACGGCGACATGAAGGCCGCCGTTCGAAGGGCCGACCGGCGGCGCTTCGAACGGAGTGTGTACGTGCTCGTGCTCATCGCGGTTCTACTTCGCCTGCGCGATCGCCGCGTCGATTTCCTCGGCGGTCTTCTTCAGGCCCGCCTCGATGTCCGTCTGCTTGCCCTTCTCGATGTCGAAACCGAGGTTCTGCAGGGACACCAGATACGCGCCGCCGTTCACCGAGGGCGGAGTGGTGGTGCTGTTCGGGTCCGCGGCGATGTCCAGGAACGTCTTGAACCGCGGGTCATACTTCAACTTCGGCGACTTCAGCGCATCCAGTGTGGACGGCACGTTGTGAATGGCATTGGCGAAGTCGACCACCGCGTCGGTGTCGGTCGTCATGAACTTCACCAGCTCCCACGCCGCGTTCTGCTTCTGCGAGGTGGCGGCGATACCGGCGATGGTGCCGGTCAGATAGCCCTTGCCGTAGGTGTCGGCCTCGTCGTCGGCGACGGGCATCGGCGCCACCCCGATCTCGAACTTCGGCTTGGTCTCCTCGGCCATCCCGAGCCGCCACTCGCCGTCCAGCTGCATGGCCACCTGGCCGGTGTGGAACGGGTGCTCGGCGCCCCACTCGTCACCGAACGACGTACGGTACTTCTCCAGTTTCTCGTAGCCGCCCAGGTCGTCGACCAGCTTCTTCTGGGTGGTGAGCATGGAGGCGAACGCCGGGTCCTCGGCGATGTTCGACTTGCCCTCCGCATCGAAGTACTTCGGGTCCCAGCCACCGAGGTAGTGCTCGGTCGTCGACTCGTATCCGTGGTAGTTCGGCATGAAACCGAGCTGCTCGTACGAGTCGCCCTCGGGCTTCGTCAGCTTCTTGGCGTCCGCGGCCAATTCCGACCAGGTCCGCGGCGGCCCGGTGATACCGGCGGCCTTGAACGCGTCCTTGTTGTAATAGAGGCCGTAGGCGTCACCGAGCAGCGGCACGGTGCAGCGCACCCCGTCGAACTGCGTGTACTCGTTCATCGCCTTGGGGAAGGTCTTGTGCGCGTCGATCCCGTCCTTCTTCAGGAAGGGGTTCAGATCGACGAGCGCCCTCGATGAACAGAACTTGCCGACATTGTTCGTGGTGAACGACGAGACGACGTCCGGGGTCTTCGAACCGCCCGTCCGCAGCGCCTGGTTGATCTTGTCGTCGGTCATATTGCCGACGACGTTCACATGGATATTGGGGTGCGATTTCTCGAAGGCGTCGACCGTGGCCTGAATCGCCTTGACCTCGTTCGGGGCGCTCCAGCCGTGCCAGAAGTTGATGGTCGTCTCCTTGGACGCGTCATCAGTGGCACCGGAGTTGCTCTGGCCCGTACAGGCAGAGGCGAACAGCGATATCGCGGCGGCCGCGGCAAGCGTGGCGGCCGTCTTCCGGTGGTTTCCGGACATGGCGGTGACTCCCGATGGAGGATTGGTGCGGAGAGGGGCGATGCACGAAGCAAGGGCAGGGCAAAAAGGGTTCAGCGCGACGTGTCGAAGACTTCGTCACGGGTGGTGGCGAGTGCGCTCTCCAGCGCGCCGCGCAGTACGGGACGGTGCGTCACGTCACCGGCGATCAGCCGCGGCCGGGAGGCCGCCAGCTCGACGAGCTCGGACTCCACGCGGACGCGCAGCGGTTCCCCGCCGGCCCCGAACAACTCGCCGGACAGCACGACGAGTTCCGGGTCCAGCACGGCGACCATGGAGGCGAGACCGGTCGCGAGTCCGGTGGCGAACAGATCGAGGAGCCGGGGGTACGGGCCGTCCTCGCCGGCCTCCGTGGCTTCGGCGGCCCGGGCGACCAGACGGGCCGCGGCCTCGTGATGGGTGCCCGAGCCGCGGATCGGCGCGTCGTCGATGCCGAGTTCCCGGGCCAGCCGGGACAGCGCCTGCGCGCCGGCCAACTCCTGGAACCCGCCCGAGTTCGCCTTGGTGACCTGGCGGACCAGCGGGGCGCCCGGCACCGGCAGGAAGCCGACCTCACCGGCACCACCGGTGAAGCCGCGGTGCAGCCGTCCATTGATGACGAGGGCGGCGCCGAGCCCCTCCTCGTTCCACAGCAGGACGAAGTCGTCGTGCCCGCGCGCCGCGCCGAGCCGTTGTTCGGCCACCGCGACGAGGTTCACGTCGTTCTCGTACTCGACCGGCATCGGTAAAAACGCGGCCAGCTCGTCCAGCAGGGTGGGGGAGTGCCAGCCGGGCAGGTGCGAGGCGTACCGCAACCGCCCGGTACCGGGGTCGAAGGCGCCCGGGGTGCCGATGACTACACGGTGCACATCGGAGCGGGTGAGCCCGGCGTCCTTGACCGCCCCGTCCAGCGCATCCGCCACCTGCCGCACCACACAGTCGGCGCGTCGCCCCGGAGTGCGCAGCTCGAACTCCCCGACCGTCTCACCGGTCACATCGGCAACGGCGGCGACGATCCGGTGGGCGTTCACATCCAGCCCCGCGACATGAGCGGCCCGTGCGTTCACCGCGTACAGCTGGGCATTGGGCCCCGGCCGCCCCGCCACGGTCCCGGTGGCGACGACCAGCTCGGCCGCCTCCAGCCGCGCGAGCAGCTGCGACGCCGTGGGCTTGGAGAGCCCCGTCAGCTTCCCGATCCTGGTCCGGGAGAGCGGCCCGTGCTCCAGCAGCAGTTCGAGGGCGGCCCGGTCGTTCATGGCCCGCAGGACGCGGGGGGTACCCGGTGTGGTTCCGGCCATGAGCACTGCACCTGCCCTCTGTTAGGAAAGTTTCCTATTCGGTGAGAGGAAGGTATGCGCACGTCACCGGGCCGTCAATGGGCGACACCCCGGTGGCTGCCAAAGCGTTACCCGGGGTGCTTTCGGAACGCGGGGGTCCTCGGTGCCGCCTTCCCGATCAGGCTATTGACGAACCGAGTTGAGGGCACGTCGACGCGCTCACGAGTGAGGGGCGCACCGCAGGCTCTGCGGGGCGCCCCCTCACTCGTACGGTGGAGAGTCACTTCGAGGTGTTCGGCGGCGGCGTGATCGGTGTCGTGGCCAGGGACTGCGGCGAGGTCGTCGACGCGTAGGCCGAGGGGGCGGCCATGGCGGCCGTCGGGTCGGCCGCTGCGGGCTCGTCCGCCTGGACCGGGACGCCGCCGACCATGCGGATGCCCGCCTCGTCGAAGGCCCGCTTGATCCGCCAGCGCAGCTCGCGCTCCACGCCCAGCGCCTTGCCCGGCATCGTCTTCGCGGTCACCCGGACCGTCATCGAGTCCAGGAGCACCTCGTCCAGGCCCAGGATCTCCACGGGACCCCACAGCCGTTCGCTCCACGGGTCTTCCTTGGCCATCGCCACTGTGGCCTCGGTGATCACCGTGCGGACCTTGTCCAGGTCCTCCGTGGGACGCACCGGCACATCGACACCGGCCGTCGACCAGCCCTGGCTGAGATTGCCGATCCGCTTCACCTCGCCGTTGCGGACGTACCAGATCTCACCGTTGTCGCCGCGCAGCTTGGTGACCCGCAGACCGACCTCGATGACCTCGCCGGAGGCGACGCCCGCGTCGATGGTGTCGCCCACGCCGTACTGGTCCTCCAGGATCATGAAGACACCGGAGAGGAAGTCGGTGACCAGGTTGCGCGCACCGAAACCGAGTGCCACACCGGCCACACCGGCGGAGGCCAGCAGCGGGGCCACATCGATCTGCAACGCGCCCAGGATCATCAGGGCGGCCGTGCCGAGGATCAGGAACGACGCGACCGAGCGGAGTACGGAACCGATCGCCTCGGAACGCTGACGGCGGCGTTCCGTATTGACCAGCAGCCCGCCGAGCGCGGTGCCCTCGACGGCCTGGGCACTGCGGTTCATCCGGTCGATGAGCTTGGTGATAGCACGGCGGACCGCGACGCGCAACACGATCGCGATCGCCGCGATGAGCACGATGCGCAGACCGATGCTCAGCCAGATGGACCAGTTCTCCTCCACCCAGCCCGCGGCGTTGCCGGCCTGCTCGGCGGCCTCGTCCAGCGAGCCACCGGTCCCGGGCGACGGAGCTGCGGCCAACAGGGCGGACAGGGACACGGTGGAACCTCCAGGTGGGCGATGGCAGACCAACCACACTAACGGGGTATCGGGAGTGTTCCCCCGCCGTGATGGAGGGGAGAGACGCGTCTCACGAGGGACGCACAGGTGGCGTGTGGCCGATCGCACATCGGGCAGCGGCCACCGCGGCAGGCGTCCCGAAGGGCCTGTTCCGGCGTGCGGCGACGGTGTGAGAGGCGGGGAGCGGAGAAAAATCCTCCCGGCCCGTTACCTGCACGTGGTGGCGCTTCGACCAGGCGTGAGGAGAAACTGAGATCGGATCGTCCCGGCGCGAGCCACGCGCCGCCGGCGTACAAGGAGGCATCCACCGTGCCGCATGTCCTGGTTCTCAACGCGTCGTACGAGCCGCTCGGCGTCGTACCGCTCCGCCGCGCGCTCGTCCTCGTGCTCGAAAACAAGGCCATCTGTCTTGAGGAGTCCGGCGCCTTCATGCGCAGTGCCACCCGGGCCGTCCCGGCCCCCAGTGTCGTCCGCCTGAAGCGGTTCGTACGGGTTCCCTACCGGGGGCCCGTACCGCTGACCCGCAAGGCGCTGTTCGCCCGGGACGGGGGCCGCTGCATGTACTGCGGTGCCGCCGCAACCAGCGTCGACCATGTCATTCCGCGCAGCCGCGGTGGACAGCACGCCTGGGACAACGTGGTGGCGGCCTGCCGCCGCTGCAACCACGTCAAGGCGGACCGACACCTGCCGGAGCTCGGCTGGCGGCTGCACCAGCAGCCCGCCCCGCCGACGGGCCTCGCCTGGCGCATCATCGGGACGGGACACCGCGACCCGCGCTGGTTGCCGTACTTGCAACCGTTCGGCGCGGACGACGCGATGGCCCGGATCGACGGCATTTCGGCCTGACGATCCGGGCTTTCGCACGTCCGGGGGGCGCGGTTTTGTGCAGCGCCGTCGCTCGTTATGCGAACCGAAGCTCCGCGGGGTGCACCGCACGCCGCAGCAGCGGCAGCGACACCGCCGCGGCCAGCAGACAGGCGGCGTACACCGCCACGGGCACGAGCAGCGGAAGCGCCGACGGAACGTATCCGGGGGCCACGAGAGCGGCGTATCCGAGGTGCAGCGCCATGCCCCCGATGCCCGCGAGCAGCACCGACGGGGCCAGCGGCAGTGCGGTCTCCAGCAGCAGGGCCCGGGCCAGCACGGCACGGGGTACGCCGGTCGCGACCTGCGCGGCGAGCCCCCGACGGCGGCTGGCGACGGACTCCGCGGTGCCCACCGCGACCGCGAAGAGGCCGATGGCCAGGGCCACCAGGACGGCGGCTCCGGCGAGATTGATCCCCGTGGTGTAGAAGGCGAGGCTCTCGCCCAAGGAGCCGGCCTGCTCGTGCAGCACGTCCAGCAGCACGTCCCGCACTCCCACGAAGCCCACCCCGATCGTGGTCACCAGCAGGAGCGCGGCATGGGTGCGCGCAGCCACCCAGGGGTCGTCCCCGAGCCGGCCTGCGGCGATCAGTACCGCCGGGCTCTTGGCGCGGGCGGTCAGCCGCCGGCCCATGAATGCGGCCGTCGCCCCAGCCAGCCACACCGCGCCGGCCCCGGTGAGGATCACCACGGCGAACACCAGCAGCGGGACGGACGCCGCGCCGGGACGGCTGCCCCGCAGCCCGGCGAGGCAGACCGGTATGGCGATCAGTGCCACGGCCACCAGCAGTGCAACCGGCCTCCCGCGGTCCCGGTCCGGCCGCACCCGGCGTACCTGGCCGAGCGGGGAGGCGATCACCCTGCGCAACGCGACCACGCTCACCAGCGCGGCCAGCACCGGAACGGCGAGAACGACAGCCACGAAGGCCAACCACGCCCCGGGCGGCGGCATGTGGTCGTACCCGGAGAGGCACGCGGCGAAGACGACGGCGCTACCGGCCGATCCCGCCAGACACGTGAACGCGGATTCCAGCGCGCAGATGCGCCGTACCTGCGCGGGGGACGCCCCGGCGAGCCGCAGTCCGGCCATCCGCCGGTCGCGGTGGACGGCGCCGATACGGGCGCACTGGCCCAGGAAGCCGAGCACCGGGACGAGCAGGAGCAGCAGCGTGACCACCACGCCCCTGCGCTGGCCCGGCTGATTCAACAGGCCGTGCGCGAACGGGATCGACACCTGCCCGGAGACGGCGGCGACGGTGACCGCCGCAAGGGCGAACCCCGTGGCGAGCAGGGCGCCCAGCGCGGTCAGGGAGATCCGCCACCACTCGCGGCGGTCCGAGCCGCGCGTCAGGATCCATGCGATGCGGAGGTCAGCCTTCACGGCGGGCGGCCTCCCCGGTGGTTCCCCGGGCGGTCAGCTGCACGGCGTCGGCGTCGGCGTCGGCGTGGAGCGCCCCGTCCCGCAGCCACACCTCGCGGTCCGCGTACGCCGCGATCTGAGCGTCATGGGTGATCAGCAGCACCGCGGTGCCGGCCGCGCGAGCGGCGTGCACCAGAGCGGTCATCACCTGTTCCCCGGCGAGCGAGTCGAGCGCGCCGGTCGGCTCGTCCGCGAAGACGACCTTCGGCCCGGTCACCAACGCCCGTGCCAGTGCGACGCGCTGACCGTGACCGCCGCTCAGCTCGCCGGGCCTCAGTTCGGCCTGACCGCGCACCCCGAAGCGCTCCAGCCACTCACCCGCCCGGGTCAGCGCAGCCGCGCGGGAGGTTCCGGCCAGCAACAGCGGCAGTGCCACGTTGTCGACGGCGGTGAGCTCGGGGATCAGCTGCCCGAACTGGAACACCACCCCGAAGTCGGTGCGCCGCAGCTCGCCGAGGCGCGCCTCGGACAGCAGGTCGAGCCGCTCCTGTCCGTACGACACCGAACCCTCGTCAGGTCGGACGATCCCCGCCAGGCAGTGCAGCAGTGTGGACTTCCCGCTGCCACTGGCACCAGTGACGGCGAGTATCTCCCCCGCGTGGAGATCGACCGACGCACCGCGCAGCGCCTCCGTCTTCCCGTACGTCTTCCGCAGCCCGGTGGCCGTGAGCAGGGGCGTCGTTGCGCCGGGTTGCTGCTCGGTTCGCGTACTCATGATGCGTTGACCTCCGCGGTCAGAGAAGTGAGCCGTCCCGCGGTGGTGGTCATCCACCGCACGTCGGCATCCAGGTGGGCGATGGCGTAGTCGGCGGAGAGCACTGTGCCGAGGCCGGTGCCCGGTGTGGTTTTGAGCGTGGTCAGTTCGCGCAGCCGCGCCATGTGGGCGGTGCGCTGGGCCTGGAGATAGTCGGCCGCGTCGGCGGTGCGGTCGGTGTCGCCGGCTGCTGTGGCGACGAGGATCGCGACCACGACCTTGGCGAAGATCTCGTTCGTCACGAAGGGGGCCGGCGGGGCGATCTCGGCCGCCCACCTGGCCAGTTCGCGCGCTCCCTCGTCCGTGGAGCGGTAGAGGGTGCGCTCGGGTCCTCCGTCGGAATCGGTGCCTTCCACGGCAGCCAGTCCGTCGCGAACCAGTCGTTGCAGGGTCGTGTAGACCTGGCCGTAGGCCAACGGGCGAGCCTGCGGGAAGCGTTCGTCGTACCGCCGCTTGAGGTCGTAGCCGTGGCTGGACCCCCCGGCGAGCAGTCCCAGAAGGACATGGCGGATGCTCATCCGGCGACTCTATACGCAGTACATGTACTGAGTGAATAGTTGACGACAGTTAATCGGCGCGGTTCAACTCTCCTTGAAGCAAAGGGTGATGTGTCAGCGGCGGGGGCGGCGAGGGGCCGCCGCCCGGCCCGCGGGACGGCCGGTGCGCGGCTACTGCGCGACGGCGTACGCCTCCACCGACCAGAGCGAGTAGCCGAACTCGGTACCCCGGGCATCGCCCTGAATCCTGATGAAGCGGGTGTCCTTCGCGTCCATCCGGACCGAATCACGCCCGCCCTGCCCGTCCCGTACGGTCGCCGCCGTGCGCCAGCTGCGGCCGTCCGCGGAGACCTGGATGCGGTAGCGGGAGGCGTACGCGTCCTGCCAGTGCAGCACCACCCGGCCGACCCGGGCCGACTGCGGCAGTTCCGCCTGCCACCAGGCGCCGTCCTCGACCGGCGAGGACCAGCGGGTCTCCGGATCGCCGTCGGAGGCGGCCGCCGCCGGGAAGTCCGGGGTCTCGTCGCCGGACGAGGAGACGGCGGCGGTACGCACCAGGTCGGCGCCCGCGGTGCGCGGGTACGCCCGGACGGTCAGTGTGCTGCGCTCTTCACCGAAGCCGATCGGCACCTCGTACTCGCCGGCCGGGGTGCCCGCCGGGACGGTGATCTCGACGGGGACATCGGTACGGGAACCGCGCGGCACCCTTGTCTGCTTCGGGACGCTCACCTCGATGCCCTCGGGGGCCTGCGCGGTGAGCGCGCCCCGCACCTCGGCGGGGCGCCGGGCGGCCAGCCGCGCCTCGACCCGCTGCGGCCCGCCGCCGATCTCGGCGTCCGTCTCGCCGCGTACGAGATCGAGCCGGGCGGCGGGCTCGTCGCCGAACCACGGCACGAGCGCACGCACCTGCGGAGCCCGGCCCTGCGCACTCCCGGAGGCACCGAGTACGAAGTTGCTTCCCATCCGGCTGCCCGGGACGATCGGCGGCATCGTGCCCGTGATGACCGGCGGCGTCGACGGACCGCCCGTGGGCCAGCTGATCCGGATCGCGTCCATCCGCAGCCCCCTGGCCGGCTTCTGGGTCCAGCCGCTCGCCGACATCGGGCCGAGGCCGCGCCAGCCCTCGCCGGGCACATGGGCCTCCAGCGTCGCACCGTCCACCGTGCCGCTGCCGGGTACGGTCATCGCCGTCACGGTCTCCACCGGGCGGGACCGGTCCAGCCGGACCGTATAGCTGCCCGGAGCCTCGGTCACCGTACCGGCGTCGCGGTCCGCGCCCGTCCAGGCGTCCGCCTCCCGGCGCACCCGGTCCAGGAACGGGCCGAGGACGCCCTTGCCGACCGTCGCACCGCTCGCCTTCGCGTCCTTGCGCAACGGCTCCAGCGCCAGCGAAGCCCGCCACGCGGCAGCACCGTCACCGCGCGACTGGGCCTGGAGCAGATCGACGGCCAGCTCGCCCGCCCGGCCGTACCGGGACAGCTGTTCCGTCCATGGCCGCACTTCGCCGTCGAGGCGCCCGCCGGCCAGGCCCTTCAGCCGCTGTGGGGTCTCCCGCATCACGGTGAACGCCTCCCGCAGCCTGCGCGCCGCATCCGCCTGCGCGGTGGCGTCGGTCGTCGTACGGGACTTCCAGAACGCGGCCAGCAGCGGCTGCAGATACGCCGACTCGGCACCGCCCAGCACGGACGTCGCGCTGTTCCCCGCCAGTGCGCGCAGCGCGTCCCCGGTGCGGGCGTCGCCGCCCGCCAGATCGTCGATCGCCGCCTGCCAGGACTCCTGCGGCCGGTAACCCTTCGGGTTCCAGGCGAAGTCGGCGGCGGTGAACAGCGGGATGCGGGACGCGGACGGCTGCTCCATCGCATTGGCGAGCAGCGCCGCGGAACCCATGGCCACCGCCGGGTCCCGGCCGGTGTACGGACCGAGGAAGATGCGGTCCTGCGCGTAGTCGTTGACCGGGTAGTTGTCCATCGTGACCAGCGGATGCCGGAACGTGGCCCGCGCACCGGCCAGTTCCCCGCCGGTGATGGTCCTCGGTACGACCCCGACACCGGTCCAGGCGATCTGGACCCGGTCGTCCAGCTCCTTGGCGAGCGCCCTGCGGTAGTCGGTCGACCCGTCCTGGTAGAACTCCGTCGGCATCACCGACAGCGGCTCCGCACCCGGATACCGGTCCGTAAGATGCTGCGCCACCTCGTTCGCCACCCGCGCCTGCGCCCTGGCCGCCGCCTCGGGGCCGCTGCCGAAGGTGTCGGCGTCGCTGTCGCAGTGCCACTCGCTGTAGCTGACGTCCTGGAACTGGAGCTGGAAGACCCGCACCCCCAGTGCCCACATCGCGTCGAGCTTCTTCGTCAGCGCCTTCACATCATTGTCCGACGACATGCACATGGCCTGGCCGGGGGCGACGGCCCAGCCGAGCGTCACATGCTCGGCACGGGCCCGCTCGGCCAGCGCCCGGATGTCGGCGCGCCGGTCGGCGGGGTACGGGTCGCGCCAACGGGCCTGCCGGTACGGGTCGTCGCCCGCCGCGTACAGATACCTGTTCTGCTTCGTACGCCCCATGAAGCCGATCTGTGCCAGCCGCTCCGCACGGGTCCACGGCTGCCCGTAGAAGCCCTCGGTCATCCCGCGTACGGCGGTGCCCGGCCAGTCCCTGACGGTGACCCCGGCGACGCTGCCGTCCCGGATCAGCTGACGCAGTGTCTGCACACCGTGGAATAGGCCGTCCCCGCCCACGCCGTCCACGGCGACGGTGTCCCGGCCCGCGACCCGGCCGACCGCGATCCGGTAGCCACCGGACGGCAGATCGCCGCGGTCGGGGGCGTGCAGCGTGCGCAGGGCGTCCTGGGCGCCGTCGCCGCCGAGCCGGATCACGGGGCCTCGGCCCGGCAACGTCCTGTGGACGGTCCGCACGCCCGCGTCCCGCAGGAGCTGTTCGAGCGCGTCGACGGCGTACGGATCCGCGTGCGCACCGGTCGCGAGGGTGACCTCGGCGGAGAGCGGGACGGACGGCCCGGACGTCTTGATGGACTGGGGTCGCGGCCACACGGCGGGCAGCGTGCCGTCGTCCGTGCGGTCGGGGGTGGTGACGGTGGAAGAGCCGGGCGGCGTAGGGGCCGCGACGGCGGCCGGGGCCCCCGCGGAGAGCAGCCCGCCGAGCACGGCGACCGCGACGGCCGTTGCATGCTTTCTGCGCCTGAGCCGCATCGCTCTTCTCCCTCGCTGCCACTGGTGGGCTCCGAGCCCACCACCCGCGCGCGAGGGTGTCAATGCGGGTGGTTGTTGTGCCGCAAATGCCCGATGAGGCGGGTGGGGTGAGGGTGGCCGGTCATCGATGGATAGCGCCAAAGATGGCGCCGAATGGCCGAAAACAGCGGACAATTTACGGAGAACTGGCCGCCGGGGAACGGAATGTGACCCAGGGCACGTTGAACTCGTTGTGACAACGCCTACGTCTGCGGTCGAGCCCGCTGGGTAGGCCTGCTGTGTCCTGATCCTCCATGGCCAGGAGGCCACCATGCCCGCTGACGCGCAGCTGCTGCTCTCCGTAATCTCCCAACAGGCACCTGGTGCAGCCCCGCTGCCCGGCGCGTTCCAGCCTCTCGTCCCCGGCCCGCTGACGAGCGAACCGCCGCTCGCCGATGCGATACCCCTCACCAGCGAGCCGCCGCTCGCCGACGCCACGCCACTGACCAGCGAACCCCCGCTCGTCGTCAACGCCCCGCTGACCAGCGAACCCCCGCTCGCCGGCAACGCCCCGCTGACCAGCGAGTCGGCCACCATCGGCCGCGCGTGGGGCATGGAGTCCCCAGGAGTCTGAATGGGCTTGTCCCGGCTCGCCGCACTGCACGGCGTCGCCACCTCCTACTCCCCGTCCGCCGATGTCACGGTGTCCGTTCCCGACGACACGGTCATCGCCGTGCTCGCGGCGCTCGGTGTGGACGCCGATACGCCCCAAGCGGTACGGGAGTCGCTCGCCGCCGCCGAGTCCTCGGCCCAATCCCGGCTGCTCCCGCCGACGCTGGTGGTGTGGACCGGAGAGCCGTTGCCCCCCGCCCTGACCGCCCTGCCGCCCGGCACCACGCTGGACATCGGGCTGGAGGACGCCGGTTCGCCCCCGCCCCCGCGGATGCGTATTCCGGCCGACCGACCGGATCCGGCCGTTTCGGTACGGGACGCCCCAGACGCGGGCACGGACGCCCGAGCCGACGCGGGCAGGGAAGCCGGGGCGGGTGCGGACGCCGGGGCGGGCGCGGGCAGGGAAGCGGGTGCGGGTGCGGGTGCGGACGTCGGGGTGGGCCCAGGGGCAGGCACGGCGGTGGGCGCGCCCCAGGCCCCTTCCTGGTGGGCCGAACCACCGCTCGGGGTACACCGGTTGGCCGTACGCGCACCGGGCGGCCGGAATGAGAGCTGCACACTCGTCGTCGCCCCGCCCCGGGTGCCCCAGCCGCCCGCACGCAGCCACGGCTTCCTCGTCCAGCTCTACTCCCTGCTCTCCGCCCGCTCCTGGGGCATGGGTGACCTCGGGGACCTCGCCGACCTCGCCTCCTGGTCCGGGCGGACCCTCGGTGCCGGATTCGTCCAGGTCAACCCGCTGCACGCCGCTGTGCTCGGCAACCCCACCGACCCGTCCCCGTATCGCCCGTCGTCGCGGCGCTTCCCCGACCCCGTCCATCTGCACATCGAGTCCGTCCCCGAGTACGGGCACGTGCCGGACCGGGGCGCCCTCGACGATCTGCGGCAGGACGCGGCGACGCTCAGCGACACCGTCCTGAACAAGGGCGCTCTGATCGACCGGGACGCCGTCTGGGAACTCAAGCGCCAGGCCCTCGAACTCGTACGGGACGTACCCCTCACCCCGGGCCGCCGCGCCGCCTACTGCGATTTCCTGGCCGAACAGGGACAGGCCCTGGAGGACCACGCCCTGTGGTGCGCCCTCGCCGAGGTGCACGGCTCCGACTGGCACACCTGGCCGGCCGCACTCCGCGACCCCCGCTCCAGGGAGACCGCCCGCGCCCGCTGCGAACTGCTGGACCGGGTCGACTTCCACTGCAGGCTCGCCTGGCTGACCGACAGCCAGCTCGCAGCCGCCCAGCGCGCCGCCCTGGACGCGGGAATGGCTGTCGGTATCGTGCACGACCTTGCCGTCGGCGTGCACCCCGGCGGTGCCGACGCCTGGGCCCAGCAGGACGCCTTCGCACAGGGCATGTCCGTCGGAGCGCCCCCGGACGCGTTCAACGCCCGTGGCCAGGACTGGGGCCTGCCGCCCTGGCGCCCCGACGTCCTCGCCGCGTCCGGCTACGCCCCGTACCGCGGACTGCTGCGCGGACTCCTCGCCCACGCGGGCGCCCTGCGCATCGACCACGTCATGGGCCTGTTCCGGCTCTGGTGGGTGCCCGAGGGGAGCCCGCCCACCGAGGGCACCTACGTCGGTCACGACGCCGAGGCGATGCTCGCCGTTCTCGTCCTGGAGGCGCACCGGGCCGGTGCGGTCGTCATGGGGGAGGACCTCGGCACCGTCGAACCGGGGGTGCGCGAGGCGCTGGCCCGGCGCGGCGTGCTCGGCACTTCCGTGCTCTGGTTCGAACGGGACTGGGCGGGCACCGGCCGCCCACTGGCCCCCGAGGAGTGGCGCGAGGGCTGCCTGGCCACCGTCACCACGCACGATCTGCCGTCCACCGCCGCCCGGCTGACCGGCGACCATGTGACGCTGCGCCACCGCCTGGGCCTGCTCACCCGCAGCCTTGCGGAGGAACTGACCGCGGGCGCGTCCGACACCGCCGAGTGGCTGGCGTACCTCGCCCGGCTGGGCCTGCTGCCCGAGGGCGAGCGTGACGAGGAGGGCGTCGTCCGCGCCGTACACCGCTTCCTGCTGCGCACCCCCGCCCGCATGGTCGGGGTCTGGCTCCCCGACACGCTCGGCGACCGCCGCCCGCAGAACCTCCCCGGTACCTGGGACCAGTACCCCAACTGGCGACTGCCCGTCGCCGATGCGGAAGGCCACCCGGTCACCCTGGAGGAGTTGGCCGCCGCCCCCCGACTGCACCGGTTGATGGAGGTCCTCGGGCGCCGCAAAGACCGTGCGGAAGCCCACCACTCGTACCCCCGCCCAGGAGTCCACCCGTACCCCCGCCCGGAAACCGACCCGGAAACCGACCCGTGACCCCGTACGGCACCCCCGGGCGCGCGCCCGTCCCGGGCGTTCGCTACGTTTGCACCGTGGACAAGAAGAACGCTATGCGCACCGGCGCCGTCACGGCCGGAACGACGCTGATGATGCTGCTCATGTCGTCCCCCGCGCTCGCGCTCACCCGCGACGACGGTGACGACCCCGGTCAGGGCCTGAGCGTGATGGAGACCGTCGGTCTGTACGTCGTGGCCCCCATCGCTCTGTTCGTGGTCATCACGGGCCTGGTCATGATCTTCGACAAGTCCAAGAAGCAGGCCTAGCACTCACGCTCTTCCCGAGTGCTAGGCAGGTACCCCGTACCGTGCGGCGCACACGCATGTCCGGACGCGGGAGCCCGGTGCCCCCGTCCAGAGTCCCGGGTAGGTTGCGGCGTGATCGAGTGGGGCGTCAAGGAGCTCCGCATCCTCCGCACCCTGCGGGACCGGGGCACAGTCACCGCGACCGCGCAGGCCCCGCTGATGACCCCGTCCGCGGTCTCGCAGCAGCTGTCCAGTCTGTCCCGGCAGCTCGGCGTCCCGCTTCTGGAGGTCCAGGGCCGCGAGGGGTCTGCCTCACCGGCGCGGCTCACCTCGTGCCGCGCCGTGCCGAGGCCGTCTTCGCCCGACCGGAGCGAGCCGATGCCGAACCGACCGACTATCTGCGCGGCGGCCGGCCAGGTGCCGGGGAAACAGCGGAAAGCGGGAAACAGAGGTGCCCCGGACCGTGCGGACGGTCCGGGGCACCCCCTTGCTCGTGGGCAGCCGTTACGCCGTGGCCGCCGCCGCGTCCGCGGCCTGGGCCTTCAGCGCGCGCTCCACGCCCGAGCGGGACTCCGACATAAGACGGCGCAGGGCCGCGTTCGGCTCCGCCGAGGACAGCCAGGCGTCCGTGGCGTCCAGCGTGGCCTGCGAGACCTGGACGGCCGGGTAGAGGCCGACGGCGATCTGCTGCGCCATCTCGTGGCTGCGCGACTCCCAGACGCCCTTGACCGTCGCGAAGAACTTCTCCGTGTACGGGGCGAGCAGTTCGCGCTGGTCGGTCTGGACGAAGCCGGCGATGACGGCCTCCTGAACGGCGTTCGGCAGCTTGTCGGACTCGATGACCGAGGCCCACGCCTCCGCCTTCGCCTCCTCGGTGGGGCGTGCCGCGCGGGCCGTCGCGGCATGGCGCTCGCCCGCCGCCGTCTTGTCGCGCTCGTACTCGGCGGCGATCTCGTCCTCTTCGAAGAGGCCGGTCGCGGCGAGCCGCTCGACGAACGCCCAGCGCAGCTCCGTGTCGACGGCCAGGCCCTCGACCGTCTCCTTGCCGTCGAGCAGCGACTGCAACAGGTCGGTCTGCTGCGGGGTGCGGGCCGTCGCCGCGAAGGCACGGGCCCAGGCCAGCTGGTGGTCGCTGCCCGGCTCCGCCGCGCGCAGGTGCGCGAGCGTCGCCTCGGTCCACTGCGCCAGCCCGGCCTCGCGCCACTCCGGCGCCGCGTACAGGTCCAGCGCCAGCTTCACCTGACGGTGCAGCGACTGGACGACGCCGATGTCCGACTCCTTGCCGATGCCGGAGAGCACCAGGGAGAGGTAGTCCCGGGTCGCCAGCTCGCCGTCGCGGGTCATGTCCCAGGCGGAGGCCCAGCACAGGGCACGGGGGAGGGACTCGGTGAAGTCACCGAGGCGCTCGGTGACGACGCGCAGCGACTCCTCGTCCAGGCGGACCTTCGCGTACGAGAGGTCGTCGTCGTTGAGCAGGATCACGGCCGGGCGGGCGGTGCCCGCCGGGAACGGCACGGTCGTGCGCGCGCCGTCGACGTCCAGCTCGATCCGGTTCGTACGGACCAGCTTGCCGGAGTCGTCGAGGTCGTAGCAGCCGATCGCGATGCGGTGCGGTCGCAGCGTCGGCTCGCCCTTCGCACCGGCGGGGAGGGCCGGGGCCTCCTGGAGGACCGTGAAGGACGTGACGTGGCCGTTCCCGTCCGTGACGATCTCCGGGCGCAGGATGTTGATGCCCGCCGTCTCCAACCACGCCTTCGACCAGGTCTTCAGGTCGCGGCCGGAGGTCTCCTCCAGCGCGCCCAGCAGGTCGGACAGCCGGGTGTTGCCGAACGCGTGTGCCTTGAAGTAGGCCTGGACGCCCTTGAAGAACTCGTCCATGCCGACGTACGCCACCAGCTGCTTCAGGACCGAGGCGCCCTTGGCGTACGTGATCCCGTCGAAGTTGACCAGCACGTCGTCCAGGTCACGGATGTCCGCCATGATCGGGTGCGTGGACGGCAGCTGGTCCTGGCGGTACGCCCACGTCTTCATGGAGTTGGCGAACGTGGTCCAGGAGTGCGGCCACTTCGAGCCCTCCGCGTACGCCTGGCAGGCGATCGAGGTGTACGTGGCGAACGACTCGTTCAGCCACAGGTCGTTCCACCACTCCATGGTGACGAGGTCGCCGAACCACATGTGGGCCAGCTCGTGCAGGATCGTCTCGGCCCGCGTCTCGTACGCCGCGTCCGTCACCTTCGAGCGGAACACGTACTGGTCACGGATGGTGACCGCGCCCGCGTTCTCCATCGCGCCCGCGTTGAACTCCGGGACGAACAGCTGGTCGTACTTGGCGAACGGGTAGGCGTAGTCGAACTTCTCCTGGAACCAGTCGAAGCCCTGCCGCGTCACGTCGAAGATCGCGTCCGCGTCGAGGAACTCGGCCAGCGACGGGCGGCAGTAGATGCCGAGCGGTACGGACTGGCCGTCCTTCTCGTAGCTGCTGTGCACCGAGTGGTACGGGCCGGCGATCAGGGCCGTGATGTACGTCGAGATGCGCGGCGTCGGCTCGAAGGACCAGATGTTGTCCTGCGGCTCGGGCGTCGGCGAGTTCGAGATGACCGTCCAGCCCTGCGGCGCCTTCACGGTGAACCGGAACGTCGCCTTCAGGTCGGGCTGTTCGAAGCTCGCGAAGACACGGCGTGCGTCCGGCACCTCGAACTGGGTGTAGAGGTACGCCTGCTGGTCGACCGGGTCGACGAAGCGGTGCAGGCCCTCGCCCGTGTTGGTGTACGAGCAGTCGGCGACGACCTTCAGCTCGTTGGAGCCCGCGACCAGGTGCGGGAGCCTGATGCGCGAGTCGCGGAACACGGCCGCGACATCCAGCGCCCTGCCGTTCAGCTCGACCTCGTGCACGGCCGGGGCGACCAGGTCGATGAAGGTCTCCGCACCGGCTTCGGCGGAGTCGAAGCGCACGGTGGTCACGGACCGGTAGGTGCCGCCCTCCTGCGCTCCGGAGAGGTCGAGATCGATCTCGTACGCGTCCACGGTCAGCAGGCGCGCCCGCTCCTGTGCCTCTTCGCGGGTCAGATTGGTGCCAGGCACGCGGTCATCTCCTTGATGTGTGATGTTTCTGGTCATCCTTCCATGCCGCATACCGATGTGGAGTGGCTAGAGGTGTACTACCAGGTGCTGCTTCCGGCAGCGGAGTGCGGCCTGCCGAAGGACTCCAAGGTGCAGTGCGAGCAGGTGCGCGCCTTGACCGAGGAGCGGTTCCTGCGGCACGTCGGCACCGTCCCGCGCCGGCGCATGGCCGAGATCGACGCAGCCCTGCGACGGCATCTCGCCCTCTGACGGATACAAAAAGGGCGGCCACCGCACTGCGGTGGCCGCCCTTTTTTGTACGTACAGGCGTCAGCCGTTCAGCTCAGCCGCCACCAGCTCCGCGATCTGTACCGCGTTCAGCGCGGCGCCCTTGCGCAGGTTGTCGTTGGAGACGAAGAGTGCGAGACCGTTGTCCACGGTCTCGTCGACCCGGATGCGGCCGACGAACGAGGCGTCCTTGCCGGCCGCCTGGAGCGGGGTGGGGATCTCGGAGATCTCGACGCCCGGGGCGTCCTTCAGCAGCTCGTACGCGCGCTCGACGCTGATCGGACGGGCGAAACGTGCGTTGATCTGGAGCGAGTGGCCGGAGAAGACCGGCACCCGGACGCAGGTGCCGGACACCTTCAGCTCCGGGATCTCCAGGATCTTGCGGGACTCGTTGCGGAGCTTCTGCTCCTCGTCGGTCTCGAAGGAGCCGTCGTCGACGATCGAGCCGGCCAGCGGCAGCACGTTGAAGGCGATCGGACGCTTGTAGACACTCGGCTCGGGGAAGTCGACGGCCTCGCCGTCGTGGGTGAGCTTGTCGGCGTCGGCGACGACCTTGGACGCCTGGCCGTGCAGCTCGGCGACACCGGCCAGGCCGGAGCCGGACACCGCCTGGTAGGTGGCGACGGTCAGCGTCCGGAGGCCGGCCTCGTCGTGCAGCGGGCGCAGCACGGGCATGGCGGCCATCGTGGTGCAGTTCGGGTTGGCGATGATGCCCTTGGGCCGGTTCGCGATCGCATGCGCGTTGACCTCGGAGACGACCAGCGGGACCTCGGGGTCCTTGCGCCAGGCGGAGGAGTTGTCGATCACGACGGCGCCCTGCGAGGCGACCTTCTCGGCGAGCGCCTTCGACGTCGCGCCACCGGCCGAGAACAGCACGATGTCCAGCCCGGAGTAATCGGCCGTCGAGGCTTCCTCGACGGTGATCTCCCGGCCCTGCCACTCGATCGTGGAGCCCGCGGAGCGCGCGGAGGCGAACAGTCGCAGTTCGTCGGCCGGGAACTTCCGCTCGGCCAGGATCCTGCGCATGACTGTGCCGACCTGACCGGTGGCGCCGACGATTCCGACCTTCACAGGGACTCCTTCGAACGTACGAACTGGCATGGTTGCCGCTCCATGATGCGTAGGTGAACGGCTTCCTTGTCCAATCCATTGTCCGGGCTGCGGACAGTGCCCGCCCGGCAGGGCGCAGAGCAGTGGGGCGGGAGCTCGTCCGAGCGCCCGCCCCACTGTCGTACGGATCACACGGCGACCGCGGTCACCGCTATGGCGTGAACCGCTACGGCGTGACCTTCTCGATCACGACGCTGCCGGTGCCCGCCGCGGTCCCGCGGCTGTTCACCAGATGGACCTCGCCGAAGAACTGCCGGCCCTCGGGGGCCGCCCCGGCGACCGAGACCTCGGCACCGATCTGGGCCGTGGCGCCGTTGGCCAGGTTCACGGTCTTCGACTCGTCGACCTTGATCGTGCCGAGCGACGGTGCGTAGTACACATCGCGGTAGTCGTACGTGGTCGTCCCGGCCGGGACGCTGTAGCCGTCGATCACGACGGTGTACGTACCGGCGGCGGGCTTCACCAGGCTGACCGACTCCTCGGACCCCGCCGTGGTGGACGCCCCGACCGCGGTGTTGCCCTGGTAGACGTACAGGTCGATGTCGGCATTGGCGTCCGCCGTGCCGCCGATGGCGACGTCCAGCTTCTCGACGCCCTCACCGATGGTGACCGTGTACTCCTGCTCGTCGCCCGTGCTGATCGACGGCGTGGCGACCTTGGCAGAGCCCAGCGAGCCGCCCTTGAGCGTGCCCTCCAGGTCACCGGCGTTGTTGGTGACGGTCCAGTTCACCGCGGCCGGCGTGCCGACCTTCGCCTCGGCGATGGTCTGCACCGCCGGGTCGAAGGTCGCACCGAGCAGCGAGACGTCCAGCTTGTACGGGTTGTCCAGCAGCGGCGATGTACGCCGTGCCTCGACCTCGATCTCCCAGACGCCCGCCTGCGGGTCCTTGTAGGAGCGCACATCGGGTCGGCAGGTGTTGGCCGGGTTCTCGTAGTTCGGGTAGCAGAAGATCGTGGAGCTGTCCTCCGCCTGCACCCCGTACGGGTGGATGGAGATGAAGCGGGTCTGGCTGCCCGAGCGCAGCGCGCTCATCGCGACCTCAAGGGTCTTGGCGCCCACCGGCACGGTCACGAAGTACGACGTGGTGCCGTTGCGCTGCACCGAGCCGGACGCCTTGAACGCGTAGGCGGGCTTCACGAGCGGCGCGGAGACGACCACCGTGGTGAGGATCTGCTGGTCCACACCGACGGTCCTGCTGTCGTCCACCTTGAGGATCGCGCTGTGCACGCCCGCGCTGCCCGGCTTCGCCTCGACCTTGACGGTCACCGGCTTGCCCAGCTCCAGCGAGACGGTGCTGCTGCCGGCCAGCTTGAACGTACCGTCGTTGTTCTTCCACGACAGCCGGTGCTTGACGGCCTTGTCCGGACCCGTGGTGCGGGTGATCGTGACGTCGTACGACTTCTTCTGGCCGGCCTTCAGGCCGCCCTCGCGGTCGTACAGACCGGTACCGAAGCCGGGGGTCTTCAGAGCGAAGTCGATCGCGGTGTCGACCGGGGCCTTCACCGAGTACTCGTGCGCCGGGGCGCCCTGCTTCTCGATCTGCTTCCAGGCGCCGACGATGTCGATCAGACCGGAGCCCTGGGCGTGCGCGGGCACGTCCTTGATGTGGGTGGCGGTGCTGGTCAGTGCGGTGCGCAGGTCGGCCGGGGGCAGCTCGATGTGCTTCTGCTTCGCGGCGGACAGCAGCAGCGCGGTCGCGCCCGCGGCCTGCGGCGAGGCCATCGAGGTGCCCTGGAGCATGGAGTAGCCCGCGGGGAGCGAGTAGCCCGACTCCTTGACCGGGCCGCCGGGCAGCCAGGTCTGGGTGGTGTTGATGGCCGCACCCGGGGCGGTCAGGATCGGCGCGAAGCCGCCGTCCTCACGCGGACCGCGCGAGGAGAAGGGCAGCATGTCGTACTTCTTGGTGACGTTGGAGCCGTAGTTGGCGGCCCAGGTCTCCTTGGAGATCGACGCGCCGACGGAGATCACGTGGTCGGCGAGGCCGGGGTCACCGATGGTGTTGACGCCCGGACCGTCGTTGCCGGCCGAGATGACCAGCTGGACGCCGTACATGTCGACGAGCCGCTTGTAGAGCGCGGCGCGGGCGTTGTTGCCGTCGTTGAGCGGCGGCAGGCCACCGATCGACATGTTGACGACATCGACACCGCGGTTCACGACGAGGTCCACCATGCCCTCGGTGAGCGCGATGTTGGTGCAGCCGCCCGACCAGGTGCAGGCGCGCGAGGAGACGATCTTCGCGCCCGGCGCGGCACCGTTCATCTTGCCGCCGAACAGGCCGTTCGCGGCGGTGATGCCCGCGACGTGGGTGCCGTGCTCGCTCTCGATGACTCCGATGTTGACGAAGTCGGAGGCGTCACCGGCGGCGTTGTAGACGACGTTCTTGCGGGTCTCGACGACGAACGGGATGCGCTCGGCGACATCGGTCCGCGGGTCGTCCTTGCCGAAGTAGGAGACCTGGTGCTTCTCCTTGTACGGTTTGAGAACGGCGTCGTCGGAGAAGTCCGCGTTGCTGTTCAGGTCGACCCGGGTGGTGCCGGTGACCGGGTCGTAGAGCACGGCCCAGACATCGGTGGTGTCACCGTCGCGGTTCAGGTCGCCCGCCATGTCGCCGCCCTTGGTGGCGGACTCGGCGAACAGCCTGATCCGGTAGTCACCCGC
This sequence comes from Streptomyces sp. NPDC002958, assembly GCF_055563255.1. Lineage (NCBI taxonomy): Bacteria > Bacillati > Actinomycetota > Actinomycetes > Kitasatosporales > Streptomycetaceae > Streptomyces > Streptomyces sp. NPDC002958. Next base: position 98,714 of record NZ_JBVHDS010000008.1, read on the forward strand.
GGGCGCGTTGTAGGTGCGGCCCTCGTACGTGAACGTCGGGCCGGACACGGCGTCCGTCATCGGCAGCCAGGTGCCGTCATCGTCGCTGACCGGGTCGGTCGCGGTCACCCAGTCGACGATCTTGCGGGCACCGGTGGTGGTCTTCTGCAGCGCCGGGTGGCCGAGGTCGACACCCGAGTCGAGGACGCCGATGGTCACCCCGCGGCCGTCGGCCTTCGGGTGCTGCTGGACGAAGTCGACCGCGCCCGTCTCGAAGGACGGGTTGTACGGGTTCTTCGCCGGGGTCTTCTTGCCGGGCGCCGGGTACGAGCCGGTGGACTTGGCCTTCACCCCGGCGCCGGTGGCACGGTCGGCCGCGGGCGTCGGGTCGTCCAGCTTGATCTCCTGCTTGAGATCGATGCCCTGGACGGACGACAGCTTGGACGCCGCCTTGATGGCCGCGTCGGCGGTCGCGGTGGGCACGGTGGCCCGTACGTAGCCGAGCTTGTCGTACGTGCGTCCCAGCACGGAGCCCTTGACGGCGTCCAGCTGCTTGGTGACCTGCTCGGTCGCACCGGGAGCGGTGGCGACCATCATCGTGACGTTCTTCTCGCCCTTGGCCTTGGCCTTGGCCAGAACGTCGGCGTCGGCCGTGCCGAGCTTGTCGGCCGCGGCACCCTTGGCCGCGGACTTGACGGGAGCAGGGGCAGGGGCGTCGGCGGCGAAGACCGGGGCGGTGCCGGTGGCGGCCAGCGCGGCCACCAGGCCGGCGGCAGCCGCGATCCGGGCGGCGCGTCTCGCCCCGGGTATGGAACTGGGGGACTCGGAGGTCATCAGCATCCCTGAAAGTGAAAGAGAGAGTCCGGAATTCGGTACCGGATGACCGCTCACCCTTTCGTAAATGACAGGGGTTTGTGGAGAGTTGAGATGAGCGAGATTCGGACATGGCGGACTTCCGCCAGTGGTGCTGATGCGCCATCAGGGACGAAATGGCGAATAAGTGGCCTCTTCGGCCCGTCTTCAGTGGGGCAGGATCATCACATACGCGGCCGGTTCGCGATCGGCCGCCGCCATCAGCGCGGTACGCACCACAACCGCCTGCTGCTCCCGTGCGTCCCGGAGCTTCTTCGGCGAGAGGTGGACGACGGTGATGCCGAGCCGCTCCAGTTGCTCCCGCTTGGCGGCGTACGCGAACCACTGCGCGTCGTGCTCCTCCTGGCGCCGGTCGCCGTCGAGCCTGCTGTGGAGCGGCGCCCTGGTGTCGAGCACCACGGCGACCGCCTCCTCGGGCCAGTAGGCGTCCACCCCGCCGAGATGCGGGCCGCCGGGCAGCCGCAGGTCCACGTTCCACAGCGGCTCCGGCAGTCCGTACGACCGCACCATGTCGTACAGCCGGTCCTCCGCCAGCGCCCGCCCCTCGGCGAGCAACGAGTCGACGGCGCTGACCACATGGGGGTGGCTCAGCAGTCCGGCCCGGCTCAACTCGCTTACGACGGCAGCCGGCTCGCAATGCCCGCCGCGGACCGCCTCGGTGAACAGGCGGCGTACGGCCGGTGTGTCCCCGAGCCCGACGACCGCGTCCGCGAGCGCCCGCGCCACCGGGGCCACGGGCAGGCCGTGCACCTCCTCGGGGCGGGGCGGCTCGGCGGCCCGCACCAGATGTACGTACCGGACCGAGCGCAGTCGCCGGGTGCGCGGCACCAGCACATCGATCCTGGCCGACGACTCGGGCGGCGGCGCGGCCGCGAACCCGTGCAGGGCGAGCGCGGCAAGCCCGGTGACCATGGCCTCGCCGAACCCGGGCTCCATGTCCGGCCCCGGCTGCTCGGGTACGCCCCTGCGGCCGGAGGCCGGTGGCCGGCCCGCGTACAGCAGGGCGGAGCGCAGCCGTTCCTCGCCGGTGGGCGGCCCCGGGTGCAGGACATACACACCGGGCAGCGGCTGCTGCCACGGCCCACCGGTCCTGCACTGTGCGGCGGCCTCAGCGGCGGACACGCCGTGCGCCCTCAACTGCGCTGCGGACAGCACACGTTGGTGGACAGCGCCGGTGATACGGAGGTGACAGGGGGAGAGCGGGGTGTTCTGGGTCATGTTCCGGGGTTTCCCGCACGCGGTCGTGGCGCTAACCCGTGTTACACGCCCGTCGACAATTCAGGACAACGCCGTCCTGAAGTACGCACGTTCAACGACCGAAAAGGACCGTCCCCATGAGGATCGCCCGCCCCCACGAGGCCCCCGTCCCGGGCGGGCCCGAAAGTCGAGTCCGTCCGGGACGGGGGACAAAGCCGGGGTGCCGGGCCCCAGGTGCATCCGTCAGACCCCGGCCCCCGCGTCAGACTCCTGCGTCGCCTGCTGCGGCAGCCGCGTCAGAGCCCGGCCCTCGCATCAGACTCCTGCGCCTGCTGCGCCTGCTGCGGCAGCCGCGTCGCACCCCTGCGCCCGCAACGCCCGGGCCAGATCGTCCCGCGCCTCCAGCACCAGCCTCCGCAGCGCCGGTGCCGCGTCCTCATGCGCGGTCAGCCACGCATCCGTGGCCGCCAGCGTCGACGGGTCGTCCTGCAGGGCCGGGAACAGACCCCTGACCACGGCCATCCCGATCTGGATCGACCGCTCGGCCCACACCCGCTCGATCGCGTCGAAGTACTTGCCCGTGTACGGAGCCAGCAACTCCCGCTGCGACGACTGCTCGAAGCCGGTGATCGTCGCCTCCACCAACGCGTTGGACAGCGCGTCCGACTCCACGACGTCCGCCCAGGCCTGTGCCTTGACCGCAGCCGAGGGCCGCGAGGCCAGGCACCGCACCTGGTGCCGCTTCCCGGACGCCGTGTCGTCGCGGGCCAGTTCGGCGTCGATCACCGACTCGTCGGCCACTCCGTGCGCGGCCAGCGGGGACAGGAAGGCCCACCGCAGCTCCTGGTCGACATCCAGCCCGTCGATCCGGGCCGAACCGTCGAGCAACCCGGACAGCAGCTGGAAGTCCGCGTCCGAGTCGGCGACCGACGCGAAGAACCGCGCCCAGGCCAGCTGGTGCTCACTGCCCGGCTCGGCGATCCGCAGCTCCCGCAGCGCACCCTCGGCCAGTTCCCGACCGCCCTCCTCGCGCCACCCGGGCGCCACGTAATGCGTGAGCGCGGTCCGCGTCCAGGTGTGCAGCATCTGCAGCACACCGATGTCGGACTCCCGGCCGGAGAAGGCCAGTACGAGGGAGACGAAGTCACGGGCCGGCATCAGCCCGTCCCGGGTCAGGTTCCACAGCGCGGACCAGCACAGCGCCCGCGCCAGAGGATCGGTCATGTCACCGAGGTGCGCCCGCAGCGTGGCCAGGGACACCTCGTCGAAGCGGACCTTGCAGTACGTGAGGTCGTCGTCGTTGACCAGGATCAGCTCGGGCCGCTCGGCCCCCGTCAGCTCCCCTACCACCGTGCGCGGCCCCGCCACATCAACCTCGGCGCGGGCGTACCGTACCAGGTCGCCGTCGGCGGCCCGCCGGTACAAACCGACCGCGACCCGGTGCGGCCGAAGCTCCGGGTGGGAGGCGGCCGCCTCCTGGAGGACCGCCAGCTCCGTGATCCGGCCCGCCGATTCGTACGTCGCCTCCGGGGTCAGCGAGTTGACGCCCGCGGTCTGCAGCCACGACTTGGACCAGGCGGTCATGTCACGCCCGGACGTCTCGGCCAGGACGGACAGCAGATCGCCCAGCTGCGTGTTGCCGTAGGCGTGCTTCTTGAAGTAGCGCCGGGCGCCCTCCAGGAACGCGTCCCGCCCCACGTACGCCACCAGCTGCTTCAGCACCGAGGCGCCCTTGGCGTACGTGATGCCGTCGAAGTTGAGCTTCGCGTCCTCCAGGTCACGGATGTCGGCCGTGATCGGGTGCGTGGACGGCAGCTGGTCGGCGCGGTACGCCCAGGACTTGCGGTTGTTGGCGAACGTGATCCAGCCGTTCTTGAAACGGGTCGCCTCCACCTGGGAGAACGCCCCCATGAAGTCGGCGAACGACTCCTTCAGCCACAGGTCGTCCCACCACTGCATGGTGACGAGGTCGCCGAACCACATGTGCGCCATCTCGTGCAGGATGACGTTGGCCCGGCTCTCGTACGACGCCTGCGTCACCTTGCCGCGGAAGATGTACTCCTCGCGGAACGTGACGCAGCCCGGATTCTCCATCGCGCCGAGGTTGTACTCGGGCACGAACGCCTGGTCGTACTTCCCGAACGGGTACGGGTAGTCGAAGTTGTCGTGGAAGAAGTCCAGGCCCTGCTTGGTGATGAGGAAGACGTCGTCCGCGTCGAAGTGCCGGGCGAGCCCCTTGCGGCACATCGCCCCGAGCGGGATCTCCAGCGTCGTGCCGTCGTCGAACGTACGGCTGTAGGAGTCGGTGACGTAGTGATACGGACCGGCGACGACCGCCGTGATGTAGGTGGAGATCGGCTTCGTCTCGGCGAACCGCCACACTCCGCCGTCCCGTGACTCCTCGGCCCCGTTGCTCCGGACCGTCCAGCCCTCGGGCGCCGTCACCTCGAAGCGGAAGGTGGCCTTCAGGTCGGGCTGCTCGAAGTTCGCGAAGACCCGCCGCGCGTCGGCCGGCTCGTACTGGGTGTAGAGGTAGACCTCGCCGTCCTCCGGGTCGACGAACCGGTGCATTCCCTCGCCGGTCCGGCTGTACGCGCACTGCGCGTCGACCACCAGGACGTTGTCGCCCTCCGGCAGGTCCTCCAGCGCCACCCGCGTCCCGTCGAAGACGACGGCGGGGTCGAGCGGCTGCCCGTTCAGCGTCACCGCGTTCACGCTCGGCGCCACCAGATCCGCGAAGGTCGACGCCCCCGCCCGCGCGGTGCGGAATCGGATCGTGGTCACCGAGCGGAAGGTCCGCGGGCCCGAGGCGGCCCCGTCGCCGTCCCCGTCGGGTCCACCGACGGCGGAACGCAGATCGAGACCGACCTCGTAGCCGTCGACGGACAGCAGTTCGGCCCGTACGCGGGCCTCGTCGCGGGACAGGTTCTCACCAGGCACGAGCACACTCCTTTGTGTCACGTTCGAATAGTTTGATCCTCCCATGTCGTTGTTCGGCCCGGCATTCGGGAATGGCGGGAGCCTCCGGGGACGTTCTGCGCACAGATGCGATCGCCATTACGAGGAGAAACGATGCCCGACAACAGCGCGGCGACCGGCAAGACCCCTGTCGATTTCTGGTTCGACCCGCTCTGCCCCTGGGCCTGGATGACCTCCCGCTGGATGCTGGAGGTGGAGAAGGTCCGTGACGTCGAGGTCCGCTGGCACGTGATGAGCCTCGCCGTTCTCAACGAGGACAAGCTCGACGAGCTGCCGGACGAGTACCGCGACATGCTGGAGAACCAGGCGTGGGGCCCCGTCCGCGTGGTCATCGCCGCCCAGCAGAAGCACGGCGACGAGATCGTCGGCCCGCTCTACACAGCGCTCGGCACCCGCTTCCACAACCTGGGCGAAGGCCCCACCCGCGAGGCGGTCGTGGGGGCGCTCCAGGACGTCGGCCTGCCGGCCGAGCTTGCGGACTTCGCGGACTCGGACGCGTACGACGCCGAGCTGCGCGCCTCCCACAAGGAGGGCATCGACAAGGTCGGCCAGGACGTCGGCACCCCGGTCATCGCCCTCCCGGGCTCGGACGGCGAGCAGATCGCCTTCTTCGGCCCGGTCGTCACCCCAGCCCCGAAGGGCGAGGAGGCGGCGAAGCTGTGGGACGGCACGCTGCTGGTGGCGTCGATCCCCGGCTTCTACGAGATCAAGCGGACCAGGACGCAGGACCCGATCTTCGACTGATCCACGCGGTACGGTGCGAGGGCCCGGCCGCCGCCCGGCCCTCGCACCGTCCCCTCTCACGCGTACAGCGTGCCCAGCTTCGGCAGCCGCAGCGCCACCCGGTCCGCGTCGTCGAAGTCGAAGTCCCACTCCGGGTCCAAGTCGGGGTAGTCGATCGAGAAAGAGTCGCCGGGCAGCTTCTCACCCGTCGCCGCCTGATACGCGTCCCAGGCGATCCCGAGCATCCGCTCGCACTCCACCTCTTCTCCCTCGGGCGCCGCAGCCCTGATCTCCGGCAGCTCCGCCAGCGTGTCCGGATCGGCAACGACCCGCTCGAACACCTCACGCCCCTGCGCTATCAGCCAGCCCCGGAAGTACTCGAAACCGTCGTCGGAACAGCCGCCGTTGATCGTGTACGCCGCAGCCCAGAGCGGAGCCCTGTACGAGGCGGCCATCAGGTCCCAGAGCAGCTGCTGCGCGGCGAGGATCTCGTCGCGGGGCCGGGCGGCGAGCAGCGCGGAAGCCCGCTCGACGACGGTCTCCGCATCCGCCGGGTCGGTGACCTGTGCGCGGGCGTCGTCGATCAGATTCCAGAAGTCCTTGGTGTCCATACGGTGCAGCATGCCGGAGAGGTCTGACAGTCTCGGGTGCGGCGAGCTGCCGTGGGAGCCGAAGGGAAGGTCATGGGAGCCGAGAGGAAGGTCATGAGGGCGGACATGGACGTACGACCGGCACGCAGGTCCGAGGCCGGGGCGCTGACCGAACTGGTCCTGGCATCGAAGGCCCACTGGGGCTACGACGATGCCTTCCTCGCCTCCTGCCGCGACGAACTGACCATGTACCCGGCCGACATCGACCGCCGCCGCACGACGGTCGCCGAGGAGCACGGCCGCGTCCTGGGCTTCACCACCCTGGACGGCACCCCGCCCGTGGGCGCCCTCGGCATGATGTTCGTCGCCCCGGGCGTCCTGGGCCGGGGCATCGGCCGGCTCCTGTTCGAGCACACCGTGGCGGAGGCCCACCGCCTCGGCTTCGTACGCCTGACCATCGACGCCGACCCGAACGCGGAGCCCTTCTACCTCGCGATGGGCGCGGTACGGATCGGGGCGACCCTGTCCGGATCGATCCCCGGCCGCGAACTGCCGCTGCTGGAGTACATGCTCACGCCGCGCTGACACCTTGTCGTCAAAGTCGTGCTTCGTGGATCACGGCGTGGAGTCGAGGGGAGGTTGGCGGGGTCGCCGTCTGCAGGAGATGCGCAGCGCCGGGAAAATCCCTTGATCTGCTGGCTTACGGTTTCTGCATGACCACTACGCTCCGCCTGGCAAAGGTCACTGCCGCCAACGTCGACGTCGCGATCGGCCTGAAGGTCCGCCCCGATCAGGAGCACCTGGTCGCGCCGGTTGTGAAGTCCCTCGCTGAGGCGTACGTGTACCCAGGCATAGCCTGGCCCCGCATCATCTTCGACGGTGACCGGCCCGTCGGCTTCCTCATGGCCTTCTTCGACATCGACTTCGCGGGCGACGGCAGGGGCACCGATATCCGCTCGGGCCTGTGGCGGCTCAACATCGCGGCCGGCGAACAGGGCCGCGGCTATGGCCGCTTCGCGGTCAAGTCCGTGGCCGCTGAAATCCGCCGCCGCGGCGGCACCCGCCTGACCACCACCTGGCACCCGGGCGAGGACGGCCCCGAGGGGTTTTACCTGGGGCTCGGGTTCCGGCCGACGGGAGAGATGAGCGGGGATCAGAAGGTCGGGGAGTTGGCGTTGGGCTAGGTAGATCCGCCGGACGTTGCGGTCCGCATGGCCGGACGGGGGCGGGCTGCGCTAAACGTGCGCGAGGAGGCGCTCCAGCGGCCGGGGAACGCGCTTGAGGTCCAGGTGCGCGACCAGCGCCTGCGCGTAGAGCGCCTTGCGGCCGCTGTGCGTGCCCATGAACCGTCGCAGCTGGTGCTCCACGGGGCGTTCCCGCTGTGCCGGCTGGCCCTGGAAGGTGTGGAAGGGGCGCATCTCGCCCTGGGCCTCGATCACCTGCTGCACGCCCTCGGCCCCGAGAGCGCGGATCAGCTCGTCCTCCAGGTCGGCCACGCACACCTGGAACCCGAGGGTCTCCAGTCCGGCGCGGGTGAGACTGGAGCCGAGCCCGACCCGTTCCAGATGGCGTCGGAAGTGCCGCTCCTCGCCGATGTCGCAGAGACCCGCCAGCGGGAGGCCGAGCCCCGGCGGGCCGCACACGTCCAGGAAGCGCCCGATGCTCGTCGCGCCGCCGAGCGGTACCACCGCCACGCCCTCCGTGCCGAGGTCGTGGCCGTGGCGCGTGGCCAGCGCTTCGAGGGCGATCTGGTCGCTGCTTCCCTCGACGAGCACGACCGTCCGCACACCGTCGGCCAGTTCCCGGGCCTCCGCGGCTGCCGCGTCCGACCCCGCTCCGCCGGCCGCCCATGCGACTGTCGCCTGGCGGAATCGCCTCAACTCGTCCACGAGACCTCGCTTTCCGGCGCCATCCTGCACGGCCGGGACCCCGTACGCATACACGTTTTCCCGGCTCATTCAGCCATCGCGGGGAGCGGTGACGCCCGGGGCCTTCACACGCCGAGCCACTCCGCGACCTCGACCACGTCCCCGACGCTCACGACGCCCTCGCACACCACCGCGTTCTTCGCGCCGAAGCTGACCTTGTTGCCGTACTCCGGTTCGCGCCGGTACGTCGACAGGGTCCGGATCGGTTCCGGGCCCGCGCGGTGGCCGGTGGTCTGGTCGACCATGGGTACGGCGCACCGCGTCGCCCGTACCGAATGGGCGAGTTCGACGGAACCGATGGTCATCCGGCGTACCCGGTCCTCGAAGTGGGGCTCGTCGTTGCCGGTCAGGACGATGTTGGGGCGGAAGCGGTTCATGGGGACGGGCTTCGCGTCGCCCCGGGCGGTGATGCGGGCGTTGAGGTCGTCCAGGGACGCCGTCGAGGCGACCAGTACCGCGTGTGCGTCGGCGAAGTTGACCTTGCCGGGGGTGTCGCCGCAGCCGTCCCGGTCGAAGCCGGGGGCCACCCGTACCAGGCGGGACTTCGCGCCGAGTGCGTCGGAGAACCATTTCGCGACCTCGTCCCCCTGGTCGACGGCCGCGCCGAGGGGGCGGTCGAACATGCTGACCTCGCGGCGTGGGCCGTCCCGGTCGACGTCGAGGCGGAGTGGCTCGAAGCCTGCGGTGGTCAGGGTCAACGTCGCGCCGGCGTCCAGGACTTCGACCCTGATCGCGGCCATCGAAGGATGCGTGCGCTGGCTGCGGAAGGCGCCGTCCGCCGCGTCCACCACCATGAACGTACGGTCGTGTTCGAGGCCGGTCCCGAGGACCTGCGCGGACTCGACCGTGATCCCGGCGCAGCCCTTGACCGGGTAGTAGGTGAGTTCTCGAACAGCGATCGTCACGATGTCCTTTCCGGGGCAGCCGCTTCGAGATCGTCGACGCTCCCGGACATGACGGTGCGGATGTGTCGGGTGAGGTGCTCGGTGGGCCAGTCCCACCAAGCGACGGCCAGGAGTCGGGCGATGGTCTCGTCGTCGTACCGGGTACGGATCACCTTGGCCGGATTGCCGCCGACGATGCCGTAGTCGGGTACGTCACCGACGACGACCGCGCCGGCGCCGATGATCGCGCCGTGTCCGATCCGTACCCCCGGCATCACCATGGAGTTGTAGCCGAACCAGACGTCGTTGCCGACGACCGTGTCGCCCCGGCCCGGCAGTCCGGTCAGCAGATCGAAGTGCTCCGCCCAGGAGCCGCCCATGGTGGGGAACGGGAAGGTGGAGGGGCCGTCCATCCGGTGGTTGGCGCCGTTCATGATGAACCGCACCCCGGTCCCCAGCGCGCAGAACTTCCCGATGACGAGCTTCTCCGGGCCGTAGTGGTACAGCACATTGCGGGTCTCGAACGCGGTCGGGTCGTCCGGGTCGTCGTAGTACGAGTAGTCCCCGACCTCGATCAGTTCGGACTTCACCAGGGGCTTCAGCTGGACGACCCGGGGCTGACCCGGCATCGGATGGAGCACTGTGGGGTCGGCGGGAACGGAACTCATAGCGCCCATCATCGCATTCACCTCGTATGAGGGCGGTGTGTGTCTTCCGGCGGCGGTGCTATCCGTCGGTGGAGGAGCGCCCGTTCCGCTTGTTCCACGGGATGTGGATGGCGAGCATGTCGCCCACTGTGCCGACCACGTTGAACACGAGCAAGCCCACGCCCTTCAGGACTCGCACGACCGCAGAACCCGCAGCCTCTTCCATGTTCTGATCCCCTCGTGTCCGCCCCCGTGGCTTACTTCGATCTTGGAGACGTGTTCTGTCGCTATTCGGTTGCCCGGGGAAACAGTTTACGGGCCGCCCTGCAGCTGATCTCGGACGTGGGCGGAAGCATGACGAAGGCCACGCGAGTTGTCTGGAGTGTGAAGCTCGGGCAAGCCGGGCATCGGCGGAGCCGCGCGGCCGAGTGGTGGAAAGCCTCCAAGAGCGGTTGAGCATTGTTGTGCCTGGCGAGCGGACCGGCGGTGTTCGTACGGTCGCAGACTTGTGGGGTGCGGTGCACGCCTTCGCGTCGCCGACTCTTCGCCCGTGACGACCCGAAAGGCCCGAGCCCATGAGCGAACGCGTCATCGCCCCCAAGAACCGCGGCTTCCTCTTCCTCGACTCCCACCCGGCCGGCTGCGAGCGCCTGGTGGAGGACATGTGGCAGGCCGTCCCCGCTCCTTCCCGCGTGCCCGACCGGGCACCCGTGGCACTGGTCATCGGCTCCTCCGCCGGGTACGGGCTGGCCGCGACGATCGCCGGTCTGGCCCGTGCCGGGATCCGCGGGATCGGGGTCTGCTTCGAGAAGGCCCCCGGACGGCGCACCGGTACGGCCGGTTGGTACCGCACAGCCGCGACCGCCGAACTCGCCCGCCTGCACGGTCACGACATGGTGTTCCTCAACGGAGACGCGTTCTCCGACGAGATGAAGAACCAGGTCGCGCAGGTGCTGGAGGAGCGCTTCGGCGGCCGTCTGGACTATCTGATCTACTCGGTGGCCGCCCCGCGCCGCACCGACCCCGACACCGGGACCACCTACGCGTCCGTCCTCAAGCCCATCGGTGAGGCACACAGCACCAAGACCCTCGTCTTCGACGACCGGGGCACCGGCGAGGTGCGGGAGGTCGAGACGCAGCCGGCCGCCGACGACGACATCGAGCAGACCGTCGCAGTCATGGGTGGAACGGACTGGGAACGGTGGATCGACCACCTCGCCGACCGCGGACTGCTCGCCGATGGATTCACCACCGCCGCCCTCTCCTACATCGGCTCCGCCCTGACGGCCGCTATCTACCGGCAGGGCACCATCGGTGCCGCCAAGTCCCACCTCGAACAGACCGCCCGCACCCTCGATGAGCGGCTCGGCAAGTTGGTCGGGGGGCGCGCGGTCACCTCGGTCAATGCGGCTGCCGTCACCCAGTCCTCGACCGCGATCCCCGGCATCGCCCTGTACGTCGGGCTGCTCCGCGGCGTCCTCGGCCAGGCCATGGTTCCGCCGATCGGGCAGCTCACCGACCTGTGGGACCAGCTCACCGGTGTCCGCCCCCTCGACCTCGACGACGAAGGACGGGTGCGCCTGGACACCTGGGAACTCGCCCCCACCGTCCAGGCAGCCGTCACCGAGCGGTGGAACGCCGCCACCACCGAGAACATCACCGAACTCGCCGATCTCGACTGGTTCCACGCCGAAGTGCAGCGCCTGTACGGGTTCGCCGTGTCCGGCATCGACTATGCCGCGCCGGTCGAGACCGACATCTCCTGGCCGGACGCCGCCACCCCCTGAAACGGTCCGGTCAGGGGTTCGGCGGAAATCCATTCGACACGGTCCGCGGATCTCGTCAGGATTCGGACCCATGAGTTTGCACATGTCTGACCCGGTTCGAATCGGTACCGAACAGCTGTCGGGAGGGCGGCAGCTGGGCTGGGCCGAGTGGGGGCCGGGGGACGGGGTGCCGGTGTTGTTCTCGCCCGGGGCGGCCACCAGCAGGCATCTCGGGTTCGGTGCCGAGGTGCTGGACGGGCTCGGGGTGCGGCTGATCTCCGTCGACCGCCCCGGTCTGGGGGCCTCCTCGCCTGCGCCGGGGCGCACCTTCGGTGACTTCGTCGACGACGTCCGCGCGTTCGCCGGCCTGCGCGGCCTGGGCCGGCCCCTGATGGTCGGCAATTCGCAGGGGGCGCCCTTCGCGCTGGCGTGCGCCGCCGCCGGAGCGGTCGGTGCGCTCGCGGTGGTCTCCGGTGCGGACGAGGTCGCCGAGCCGTGCTTCGCCGACGCGCTTCCGGAGGAGTTGCGGCGCCTCGTCGGCCTGGTCGTGGCCGATCCGGCCGCCGCCGAGCAGGTCTTCGCCGGGTTCACCCCGCAGGGGATGCGGGACATGGTGATGTCCGGCAGCCCGGAGTGCGACCTCGCCGTGTACCGGCAGCCCGCGTTCGCCGCCGCGTACCGGCGTGCCCTCGACGAAGCCTTCGCGCAGGGAGCGGCCGGATACGCCCGGGACACCGTCCTGGCCATGGGGCACTGGGGGATCGGGCTGTCGGACATCGCCGTACCCGTCGACCTCTGGTACGGGGAGAAGGACACCGGTCACTCGCCCGACCAGGGGGTCCGGCTGGCCTCGCGCATCCCGGGCGCAGTCCGACATCTGGTGCCGGATGCGGGCGGGGCGGTGCTCTGGACGCATGCCGAGCCGGTACTGAGCACGCTGCTGAAGCACGCTTCCACCCCCTGACCCCTCGCACCGCAACATGACAGAAGGACCCTCACCTGTCACGTCCAGGTGAGGGTCCCCCCTTCATCCGCCTGCCCGGTGAAGGTTGAGAAGACGATCACGAGGCAGGACGTTCCAGCGTGCCTCCCGGTCAGGGGGCGAGCAGCAGCACGTCGGCGCGCTCCTTGGCCGCCGCGTAGCGCTTCGCCACGTCCTGCCAGTTGACGACGGCCCACATCGCCTCGATGAAGTCGACCTTCTGGTTCTTGTACTGGAGATAGAAGGCGTGTTCCCAGGCGTCGAAGACCAGGATCGGGACGGAGCCCTGGCCGACATTGCCCTGGTGGTCATAGACCTGCTCGACGATCAGCTTTCCGCTGACCGGCTCGTACGCGAGCACGCCCCAGCCGGAGCCCTGCGTGGTGGCCGCGGCCTTCGTCAGCTGGGACTTGAATCCGGCGAACGAGCCGAACGACTCGGTGATCGCGTCCGCGAGGTCGCCGACGCCGTCCGCCGCGAGGGGCTCGCCGCCGCCGTCGCCGGTCATGTTGTGCCAGTAGATCGAGTGCAGGATGTGGCCGGACAGGTGGAACGCGAGGTTCTTCTGGAGCCCGTTGATCGCTCCCCAGGCCTCCTTGTCGCGCGCCTCCTCCAGTTGCTCCAGGGTGTCGTTCGCGCCCTTCACGTAGGCGGCGTGGTGCTTGTCGTGGTGGAGCTCGATGATCTGCGGATTGATGACCGGTTCGAGCGCCGCATAGTCGTACGGAAGTTCCGGAAGCGTGTACGTGGCCATGTGGTCGAACCCTCCAGCTGCTGAACTCATGTTATTGCAACCTATATGCAAGAGCAGGCTAACAGCAGAAGGATTCGGACGTGATCAGCCCTTTGACGTAGGACCGGGAACGTGTCGTCACGCGCGGGCACGCGAACGGGCCTCGGTAAGCCGGGTCAGATGGTCCTCGTATGCCTTCGCATAGAACGCAGCCCGCGCCGGGTCCGGTTCGACCACCGTCGTCGGGGCCGTCCAGGCGGCTGTGTCCAGCTCCGTGCCGAACCGCTGCGCCGCCGCCAGCACCGCGCCCCGCGCACCGACCTCGCCCTCCACGATCCGGACCGGGCGGCCCAGTACATCGGCGAACAGCCGCATCCAGGCGGGGGAACGGCTGCCGCCGCCGCACAGGGCGAGGGTGCCGGTGAGGCCCGCGGCCTCCAGACAGTGGCGGGCGGCGAAGCCGATGCCCTCGCAGACCGCACGGATCAGATCCGCCGGGGTGGTCTCCAGGGACACTCCGGTGAACTCGGCGCGCAGGCGCGGCTCGACGAACGGAGCGCGTTCGCCGGACGGGGCGAAGTAGGGGAGTACGTGGACACCGTTCGCGCCGGGCGGCGTGGCGGCGAGAAGCGTGTCGACCTCGGCATGGCGTACGCCGGTGGTGGCCAGGATCCAGTCGAGGGCCGCGGTGCCGACCATCGCGGGCATGGCGCGCAGCCAGTGGCCGGGACGGTCGGTGGAGATGTGCAGCCCGGCCGGTTCGCCGTCCAGGTCGAGCCGTTCGGTGGCCACCAGTGCGGCCAGGCAGGTGCCGACGATCAGCAGACCGTCGCCGGGACGGGTGACGCCCGCGCCGAGGGCGCACGCCGGCAGATCGTACGGGCCGTTGGATATCCGTACCCCCGAAGGGAGTTCGGCGGTGGCGACCGGATCGCTGACCGGGGCGAGGAGCGAGGCCCGGTGGGTGAGGCCGAGCGCGGCCACGACATCGGAGGAGTACGCACGGGTCGTCGGGTCCAGGAACGGCATCGACGCGTCGGAGACATCCGTGGCCCGGGCCCCCGTCAGCCGCTGGAACACCATGTCCTTGCAGTACAGGGCGGTCGTCGCCGCGTCGAGCGACGCCGGGTCGTGGCGGTCGAGCCAGGCCAGCACCGGGCCCGGACAGCCCGGGAACATCGCACTGCCGGTGCGCCGGTAGACGGTCTCGAAGACGCCGGACGCCAGCCAGGCGTCGACCAGTTCATGGGCCCGTCCGTCCATCCAGGAGATCGCCGTACGGACCGGGCGGCCCGCCGCGTCGACCAGCCAGACGCCGTCACCCTGACCGGTGAGACCGGCGAACGCGACCCCGTCGGAGCCCAGTGCGGCCAGGACCTCGCAGACCGCCCCGTACACCTCGTCCATGTCCTGTTCCACGAAACCGTCGCGGATCGTGAGCCCCACCGGGCGGGATTCGACGGCCAGCGTGCGGCCCCGAGGGTCGAAGGCCGCAGCCTTCACCATGGACGTGCCGACATCGATGCCGATGTACCTCGTCATGGGTCCGGCTCCCCTCACAGGGCGCGGGCGAGTGGTTCGCCCCGCACATAGCGCGCCACCTCGGCCGCCGCGATCCGGGCCGCCTTCTGTGCCACGGCCCGGCTGGCACCCGCCACATGCGGCGTCATCAGCAGATTCGCGGTGCGGAAGAGCCGCGATGTGGGCGGGGGCGGCTCCTGCTCGTACGTGTCGAGCGCCGCGGCCCGTAACTGCCCCGAGTCCAGGGCGTCGCACAGCGCGTCCGTGTCCAGCAGACCGCCCCGGGCCGCGTTCACGAGGACCGCGCCGCTCGGCAGCAGGGCCAGTTCGCGGGCGCCGATGAGATGCCGGGTCTCCGGGGTGAGCCTGGCGTGCAGCGTGAGGATGCGGGAGCGGTCCAGAAGTGCCTCCAGCGAGGCGGCGCGCATGCCGTGGACATCGCCGCGCACATACGGGTCGTACACCTCTACCTCCGCGCCGAACGCGGAGAGCACCCGGGCGACCCGGCTGCCGACCGCGCCGTAGCCGATCAGGCCGACGGGGGTGTCCTCCAGTTCCAGGCCACAGTTCTCGTACGTGTAGTGGGAGGCGTCCCAGCGGCCGTGGGCGGTGAGGGAGCGGTGGGCCTCGGGAATGCGGCGCAGGGCACAGAGCATCAGCCCCACGGTGAACTCGGCGGTCGCCGCCGCGTTGCGCCCGGGCGCGAAGCACACTCGCACACCCCGGGCCCGCGCCGCGGCCGCGTTCACATTGACCGGGCCGCCCCGGCAGACCACGACCAGCCGCAGATCGGGTGCGGCGGCCAGAACCCGCTCCGTGAACGGGCCCATCTGCGTCACGCACACCTCGACCCCGTCCAGGGCCCGGATCAGCGCGTCCTCCGCGTCACTGGCCTCGTCGACCTCGGCGACCTTGCCGAACGGCTCCAGGGGCCAGGGGAGGGCGAGTTCGGTGAGCTGCGACTCCCGGCCGAGAGGATCGAGCGCGTGGTGCAGGGCCTCGACGATCAGGGAATTGCGGACGAAATGGTCACCGGCGACCAGAATCCTCGTCGTGGGGCGGACCGTCATGGGGCGGGTCATCGCAGAGCGTCTCCTGTCCGGGCGTCGAAGACATGGATGTGCCGGGGATCGGCGGTGATGCGTACGGTGTCGTCCCGGTCGAGCCGTATCTCCGGACCGGTCGCGACGACCAGCGGCTTCGTCACCCCGTCGAGCGAGAGCGTGGCGATGCCGGATTCCAGCAGGGGTTCATGGGCGCGGACCCGGGCCCGTACACCTGTGTCGTCGAGGCGCAGATCCTCCGGGCGGATACCGAGCACCACCGCGCGCCCCGCCGCGGGGCGGTGCGGTACGGGGATGCGCACGGAGTCCGAGAGGCGCACCCCGCCCGCCCCGTCGGCCGTCCCCGGCAGCAGATTGATCGCCGGCTCCCCGACGAAGTCGGCGACGAACAGATTCACCGGGGCGTCGTAGATCTCCTCGGGCGTGCCGAGCTGCTGGATCTCGCCGTCCCGCATCACCGCGATCCGGTCGGCGAGCGACAGCGCCTCCTCCTGGTCGTGTGTGACGAGGATGGTGGTGTGGCCGCTGTCCCGCTGGATGCGTTTCAACTCACGCCGGGTGGTGTCGCGTTGGGATGCGTCCAGATGGGACAGCGGTTCGTCGAGGAGCAGCACGTCGGGGGTGCGGATCAGGGCGCGGGCCAGGGCGACGCGCTGTTTCTGGCCGCTGGAGAGTCCGGCGGGGCGGGCGCCCAGGAGGTCCGTGATCCCGATGCGTTCGGCCATGTCGGCGACCCGGCGGCGGATCTCGGCCCGCCCGTACCGGCGTCGGGCGGCGAGCCCGAAGCCGAGATTCTCCGCGACGGTCAGCGGCGGATACAGCGCGTAGTTCTCGAACGCCACCCCGATATTGCGCTGTTGGGCCGGGAGCGGCACCACCGACGAGCCGCCGATGAGGATGTCGCCGCCGGTGACCGACTCCAGTCCGGCGATCATCCTCAGGGTTGTGGACTTGCCGCAGCCGGACGGGCCGAGCAGTCCCAGCAGTTCGCCGGAGCGCAGCTCGATGTCGATGGAGCGAACGGCTTCGACGGCGGCCCGGCCGCGTCCGGTATAGGTCTTGCGCAGTGTGCGCAGGGTCAGTTCAGTCATCCGCCATCGCCGCCTCCCGCTCCGGATTCGCGGCCGGTGCCGCAGACCTCGTAGGGCACCTTGTGCTCGTCGAGTTCGCGCAATGCCCGGTCGGACGCCCCGTCGTCGACCAGCAGCAGATCGAAGCGGGAGAGCGGGGCGAGCCGGTGCAGGGCGACCCGGCCCAGCTTGGAGTGGTCGAGCAGCAGCACATTGCGGCTCGCCGAGTCGAGCATCGCCCGCTTGACGGAGATGATGTGCTGCTCCTGGTGGTAGGCGTAACCGCCGGACACGGCGGAGGTGGAGGTGAAGCAGATGTCGACCTGGAGCGACTGCACCGCCTCCACGCACGAGACGCCGAGGAAGGAGGAGTGCAGCGGGTCGAAGTCGCCGCCGAGTCCCATCAGATGGATGCCCCGCTCCTGCGAGAGCAGGTTGATCGCTTCGAGGAAGTTGGTGACGACGGTCAGCGGAGTGATGGAGCGCAGCCTGCGCGCGATCTCCAGCGTGGACGTCGAATCGTCGAGCATCACCGCCATGCCGGGCTCGATGAGCCTCAGGGCGTGTTCGGCGACGGCGGCCTTCTCGGCGCGCATCGTCTTGAGCCGGTAGGAGACATTCGACTCGAAGACACCGGACGGTTGGGCGGTGACGCCACCACGGAACTTGCGGACGATGCCCTGCCGTTCCAGCTCGTCCAGATCCCGGTGGATGGTCATCAGGCTGACGTCGAAACGCTCCGCCAGCTCGGCGGCGCTCACCTCGCCCTGCGCGAGGACGTACTCGGCTATGGATGCCTGACGCGGGGCGGGGCCCCGCTGCGGAACGTTGCTCACGTGCTGATCCTTCGTCCTGGACATGCCGGCCGGTCGGCCTCGAACAGCAGCAGACTCTCAGGCCGTACGGAGAGACGGACCGGATGGTCGGGGGTCAGGCCCGCCGCGTCGGAGCGCGGGACGACGAGGGACAGCTGCTGTCCGCCGATCCGGACGGTGACTTCGGTGACCCGGCCCAGCAGCTCGGTGACGTGAACGGTGCCGGTCAGCTCCATGCGGGGGGCCTCGGGCGCGCCGTTCGGCTTCATGCCGGGGGCCTTGCCGGTGCCGGTCGGCTGCTCGCCGAGGCCCTGGAGCTCGATGTCCCTTGGCCGTAAGCCGAGTTGTACCGCCGTTCCCGGCGGTGCGGGCACCGTCAGCGGCAGCTCGTACGCCCCGTCCGGCGACCGGAAGCGACCCTCGGCCGTCACCGTCCCCGGCAGCAGATTGATCAGCGGTCTGCCGAAGGACCGGGCGACGAAGGTGTCGTAGGGGCGGTGCCACAGTTCCTCGCGGGTGCCGGTCTGCACCATGCGGCCGTCCCTGATCACCCCGATCCGGTCCCCGAGCGCCAGCGCCTCCACCGAGTCATGGGTGACGTACAGCGTGGTCGTGCGCCGGACCGAGCCGATCGCCTTCAGTTCCGCGCGCATCGCCTGGCGCAGCTTCGCGTCGAGGTGCGACAGCGGCTCGTCGAGCAGGAACGCCCGGGCCGGCCGCACCAGCACCCGACCGAGTGCCACCCGCTGCCGCTGACCGTTGGAGAGCCGGCCCACCTGGCGGTCCAACAGGGCGCCGATACCAAGGAGGTCGGCGATCTCCCCGATCCGCTCGCGCGCCTCGTGCGCGGGGAGGCGGTGGCGCGGCGAGCGGAGCGGGGAAGCAAGATTGTCGTACGCGGTACGGTGCGGATAGAGGGCGTACGACTCGAAGCACATGGCCACGCCCCGGTCGTACGGCTCCACACCGGCCATGTCCGCCCCGCCCAGCTCCACCCTTCCCGACTGCGGCTCCTCCAGACCGGCGATCGTCTTGAGCGCGGTCGTCTTCCCGGCGCCGGACGGGCCGAGCAGGCAGAAGAACTCGCCCTCGGCCACCTCCAGGTCCAGGCCGTCGAGCGCGGTGTTCTTCCCGTACCTCTTGTGTACCGAGCGCAGCGCGATGGCTGCCCGGCCGGTCACGACTTCACCGCCCCGAAAGACAGTCCGCGCACCAGATACCGCTGGATGGTGAGCGCGAGCAGCAGCGGCGGGACGACAGAGACCAGGGCCGCGGCGGCCGTCAGGTTGTACTTGGGCCGGTCGCCGCCGAGGAAGGACAGCGCGCCGACCGTCACCGTCTGCGCGTCCGACGAGGTGAGGATCAGCGGGAAGACGAAGTTGTTCCACGCGAAGATGAACGCCAGCAGCGAGACGGCCGCGATCCCCGGCTTCACCAGCGGCAGCGCGACCTTGAAGAACGCCTGCTTGCGGGTGTAGCCGTCCAGCAGCGCCGCCTGCTCCAGCTCGGGGGAGAGGTCGGAGAAGTACGACCGCATGATCCAGACGATCAGCGGGAGGGTCACCAGTTGCAGCACCCACACCATGCCGACATATGTATCGAAGAGTCCGAGCTGCTGGTAGAGCACGAACAGCGGGATGATGACGGTGAGTTCGGGTGCGAAGCGGAACGAGAGCAGGGTGAACATCAGGTTCTCCGAACCGCGGAACCGCCACCGCGCGGCGGCGTACGCGGCGGGCAGCCCGATCACCAGCGACAGCACGACCGCGCCCAGCGACACGACCAGGCTGTTCATGAAGAACCGCACGAACGGCACGCCCTGGTCGTCCCCGGCGCCGAGGACGGTGCGGTACGAGTCGAAGGTCGGGGTGAACGAGAAGTACGTACTGAACAACTCGTTCGTCGGCTTCAGCGACAGGATCACCATCCAGACGACCGGGAACAGCGCGAAGACGAAATAGAGAATCAGCGCCAGATCGGCGGCGATGGCGAACACCCTGCGCTTCATCCCGGTCACCCCTGCATCCCCGGTCACCCCTGCATCCCCGGTCACCCCGGCACCTCCGCCGCCCGGTTCTGGATCCGGCCCAGATAGCGCACCAGCACCATCGTGACCAGGTACACCACGGCCCAGAGCACGATCATGTAGCTGATCCCGAACGAGTAGCGCTGGAAGCGGATCGCCTCCAGATAGGCCCGGATCTGGAGCACCATCGTCGAGTCGCCGGGGCCGCCCTCGGTCAGCGCGTAGATGATGTCGAAGACCTTCAGCGAGTCCATGAACCGGAAGATCACGGCGACCAGGACGTATGGCCAGAGCATCGGCAGCGTCAGCCGCCGGAAGGTGAACCACCAGCCAGCCCCGTCGACCGCCGCTGCCTCGAACGGCGATGCGGGCAGCGAGCGCAGACCGGCCAGCGCGAGGATCGCGACGAACGGCGTGTAGACCCACACGTCCACGACGATCGACGACAGCAGGGCGCCCGTCGGGGTGTCCGTCCACTGCACACCGCCCAGGCCGAACGGCTCCAGGAGGTGGTTGATGACGCCGACCGATGGCTGGAGCATCAGCTTCCACATGATCGCGGCGATCACCGGCGCGATCATCAGCGGCAGGATCAGGATCTTTTCCAGCACCCGCCCCACGAAACTCGCCCGGTGCAGCAGCAGGGCCACGGCCACCCCGAGCACAGTCTCGACGGCCGCCGCGCCGACCGCGTAGAGCACGGTCACCCGCGCCGAGTCCCAGAACGAGGACTGGGTGAAGATCCGCCGGTAGTTCTCGATGCCCACCAGGTCCGGCTGCGGTTTGCTCGCCGCGAAGTCGAACACCGTGTAGTAGAGGCCGAGTCCGAACGGGTAGAGGATGCCGCCGGTCAGCAGCAGCGCGGGCACGATCAGCAGATACGGTCGCAGCGAGCGGCGCCACGCCGGTACCGCCCGCGCCGCCCGCTTCCCGGCCCCCGCGCCGGAGGCCGCCCCGTGGTCGGCCTCCCGCACGGGCGACGCGCGTCCTGACATCGGTCAGCCGACCTTCGACGCCAGATCGCCGGCCAGGCCGTTCAGTACGGACGAGGCGTTCTTCCCGCCGTAGATCTCCTGGAGCGCGGCGGCCCAGCTGGTCGTCGCGTCGAAGAACTGCTCCTGCGGGGTGAACTGGATCTCCGTCTGGCCGACGACCGTCTCGAACGTCTCGATGAAGCCGGGGATGGCCCGCATCTTGTCCTTGTACGCGGGGTCCTGGCTGACCGACTTCCGTACCGGATCGATGTGGTTGTACTCGATCGCGCCCTTGCGCAGATGCTCCTTGCCGGTCGCCCACTGGAGGAACAGCCAGGCCGCGGACTTGTTGCGGCTCCTGGCGTTCATTCCGAGCGACCAGATCCACATGTTCGTGGCGAGGGAGCCGTCGGAGCCCTTGGGGCCGGGGTGGAAGGCGATCTTCCCGGATGCGGGGGAGGCCCCCTTCACCGCCTGGAAGTAGGCGGCGGTGTCCGCGTCGAAAAGCATTCCCGCCTTCTGCGCGCCGAGGTCGCTGGAGCACTGGTACCAGGAGTACGAGGTCCAGGACGGCGGCCCGCCCTTCTTGACCATCTCCGCCCAGTCCCGGGTGAACGCGACCGCCTCCGGGGAGTTCATCGCGGGCTTCACCCTGCCGCCGTCGACGGTGAAGTCCTTCAGCCCGTTGCGGGCGTACATCGTCATGAAGCCCGGATGGATCGTTGCCCAGCTGCGCGAGCCGCGCACCGCGACCCCGTACATCCCGTCGAAGCCCGCGCCCGGCGCCCTGCGGGTGATGGCCCCGGCCACCTCCCGCAGTTCGTCGAAGGTCTCGGCCGGTTTCAGGCCGAGCTTCTTGAACACCTCGGTGTTGTACGCGACGACATTGGTCTCCCAGCCCCACGGCAGCGCGTACTGCCCGCCCTGCCCGAGCGGGGCGCCGGCCTTCAGCGACCACTGGTCCGCCTGGAGGAGGTTGGGGAAGAAGTCCGCCTGATCCCATTCGGCCCCGGTCGCCGAGGAGTTGCGCATCCACGGGCCGAGATCCTCCAGCCAGCCCGGCGGGCCGTACTGCCACACCATGTATGCGCCGAGCATGAACACGTCGTAGGAGGCGCGACCGCTGGAGAGGTCGACGGTGAGCTTGTCGAAGTAGTTGTCCTCGGGGAAGACGTCGTACTCGACCTTGATGCCGGTCTTCTCGGTGAACGCCTTCAGATCGGCGATCAGGGCTTCGGTGTACGGATGCTTGTTGAGCAGCGCCTTGACCGTCCTGCCCTCGGCCCGCTTCCAGTCGAAGGAGCCGGTGACGTCGTCGGCCGCGGAGCCGCCGCCCTTGTCGTTGCCGTCGCCGAAGCCCGCGCCGCAGGCGGTGAGCAGCGGGGCGGCGGACACGGCCGCTGCCGCGCCCATGGCGAGGAACCGTCGCCGGTCGTGCGCGTGCATGTCCATCCGTGACCTCCACGGTCCGGCCGGAGATGATGTGGGGTGGGGCACGTTCACACGTTGAATCGAATGGTTAACAGAGCTTGGAACAAGGGAAGTTGGCCGTCAATCCCTCGCGCAACGGAAATTCTCGGTGCAGAGTGAGAAGTTCACAGAGGGGGCCGATATGTGGATGGGCATCGATCTCGGCACGCAGAGCGTCCGTGCGGTGGTGGCTGGAGACCGCGGTGAGATCCTCGGCAGCGGCTCGGCCCCGCTCGCGGGCAGACGCGACGGCGTACGGCATGAACAGCGGCCCCTCGACTGGTGGGCGGCCCTGTGCGCGGCCAGCCGTCAGGCACTGCGCGACTGCCCCGCACCGCGTGCGCTCGCCGTCTGCGCCACTTCCGGCACCGTTCTGCTCGGCGACCGGGCCGGCCGGCCGCTGACGCCGGGGGTGATGTACGACGACGGGCGGGCGGTGGCGGAGGCGGCCAGGGCCCGGACCCCGCCGAGCTGGGCGCTGCCCAAGGTGATGTGGCTGCTGCGGGAGTACGGGCAAGGGGCGGGCGACGCCGTACGGGTCATGCATCAGGCCGATCTGGTCCTGGCGCGGCTCGCCGGAACACCGCTGCCCACCGACTCCAGCCATGCCCTGAAAACCGGCTACGACCTGGAGCGGGAAGCCTGGCCGCGGCGGAGATTCGGAAAGCTGGGCCTGCCCGACGGGCTGTTCCCGGACGTGGTGCGACCCGGGCAGCGGATCGGCGGGGTGGGGCGGGCGGCTGCCGGCGAGACCGGGATACCGGAGGGCACGCTCCTGGTGGCCGGGATGACGGACGGATGCGCGGCGCAGATCGCCTCCGGATCGCTCACTGTCGGCTCCTGGAATTCGGTGCTGGGCACGACACTGGTACTGAAAGGAGTCACCTCGTCGCCGGTGGAGGACCGGGCCGGAGTGGTCTACAACCACCGTGCGCCGGACGGGAGCTGGCTGCCGGGCGGAGCCTCGGGCGTCGGCGGCGGGGCGCTGACCGCCGCCTTCCGCGGTGCGGACCCGGCCCGGCTGGACGCCCTGGCTCGCGCGCACGAACCGGCGCGCGTGGTGGCGTACCCTCTGGCGGCGACGGGCGAGCGCTTCCCCTTCGTCGCCCCGGAGGCCGCCGGGTTCCTGCTGGGCGAGCCCGCCTCGGACGCCGAGCACTGGGCGGCCCTGCTGACCGGCGTGGGCCTGGTGGAGCGGCTCTGCCTCGACTACCTCGACCTGCTCGGCGCCCCGCTGCACGGCAGGCTCACCTTCACCGGGGGAGCGGTCCGCAGCGGTTACTGGAGCAGGCTGCGCGCCGACATCCTGGGCCGGCCCGTGTACATCCCGGAGTACAGCGAACCCGCACTCGGCATGGCGGTCCTCGCCGCGTACGGGGCGCGGGCCACGGCCACCCTGCACGAGGCGGTGAGCCGGATGGTGCGACTGCGGCACGTACTGCGCCCCGACGCGGCGCGTACCGCGCGGTACACCGAGCCGTACCTGACGCTGGTGGACGAACTGGAGCAACGCGGCTGGCTCCCCGGCCCGGTCGCCGCCCACGCCCGGATCCGGGCCGAGTTGCGGTGAGGCGTCTGTGCCTGTGCCTGGACCGAGTTGGGGTGACGCGTCTGTGCCTGTGCCTGGACCGAGTTGGGGTGACGCGTCTGTGCCTGTGCCTGGACCGAGATGTCACGACTGCCCGTACCCGAACGGAGAAACCATGACCGCCCGCCCGAGGGCCGCCCTGCTGCTTGCCCGCCACAGTCAGACCGTCTGGCACGCGGAGAACCGCTATGCCGGGGTCAGCGACATCGCCCTCACCGACGAGGGGCGCCGCCAGGCCGTGCAGCTGGGCGAGTGGGCCGTCCGGCACCCGGTCGACGCGATCTGGACGTCGACGGTCACCCGCGCCATCGAGACGGCGGAGCCTGCGTGCCGGGCGCTGGGTCTCGTCCCCCGGCGCGAACACGACTTGCGCGAATGCGACTTCGGCGAGGTGGAGGGGCGCACCCTGGCGGAGTTCGCGGCCGAGTACCCGGAGCGGGCCCGGGAGTACCGAGCCAACCCGGTGGCCCACCCCTTCCCCGGGGCGGAGGACCCCCGGTCGGCGGCGGCCCGGGGGACGGCGGCACTGCGCCGGATCGCGAACGGGCACCCGGGGCAGCGGGTGCTCGTCGTCGCGCACAACACCCTGCTGCGGCTCGTGCTGTGCGAGCTGCTGTCGATTCCGCTGGGCTCCTACCGACGGGTCTTCCCGCAGCTGCGGAACGCGGCGGTGAGCGAGGTGCGGATCGGGGAGGAGGGCGGTGCGCTGCTCTCCCTCAATGTGCCCTGCGCACCGGACGTCAGCCCTTGACGGTCACGGACCGCCGCTGCCGTACGACACCGATGGCCGCCAGTACGACGGTCAGGGCGCCGGACGCCATCAGCTGGTCACGCGTGTCGGGCTGGCACAGCATCAGGTAGAAGATGCCGGCCATCGCCAGGAGCGCCACCACCGTCAGGACCGGGAAGAGCCACATCCGTACGACGAGCTTCTCCGGGGCCTCGCGCTCCAGCCGGTCGCGCAGGATCAGCTGGGAGACGGCGATGAAGATCCAGACGATGAGGATCACCGCGCCGGTCATGTTGAGCAGCCACGTGAAGACGTCGTCGGGACGCCAGTAGCTGAGCAGCACGCACAGGAAGCCGAACCCGGACGAGACCAGGACGGCCGTGCGCGGGACACCCGAGGAGATCCGGCCGAGCCGCTTGGGGCCCTGGCCACGGGCGACCAGCGAACAGGCCATGCGCGAGGAGCCGTAGATGTTGGCGTTCATCGCGGAGAGCAGGGCGACCAGGACGACCACGTTCATGATCTCCGCGGCGCCGCTGATGCCGAGATGGTCCAAGGCCGCGTAGAACGGGCCGACCTCCACGATCTCCGGGTCGTCCCACGGGACCAGGGTGACGATGACGGCCATCGAACCGACGTAGAAGAGCGCGATCCGCCACATCGCCGTCCGCACGGCCTTCGCGACACCCTGCACCGGGTTCTCGGACTCGGCCGCGGCGATGGTGACGGTCTCGAGACCGCCGTACGCGAAGACGGAGGCGAGCAGCCCGATCACCAGGCCCTCGGAGCCGTTCGGCATGAAGCCGCCCTCGCCGTTGAGGTTGGCGGTGCCGGGAGAGTCCGTACCGGGCAGCACACCGAGGATCGCCAGCACACCCAGGACCAGAAAGAGTGAGATCGCCACGACCTTGAGAGCGGCGAACCAGAACTCGAACTCGCCGAACTTCTTCACCGAGGCGAGGTTCGTGCCCACGAAGATCACCATGAACAGCGCGACCCAGACCCACTCCGGCGTGCCGGGCAGCCAGCCGGTGACGATCTGCGCGGCACCGATGCCCTCCAGACCGACAGCGACACAGAGCAGCACCCAGAACGCCCAGCCCACGGTGAACCCCGCCCACGGCCCTATCGCCCGCTCCGCATGGACGGAGAAGGAACCGGAGGCCGGGTTCGCGGCCGACATCTCGCCGAGCATCCGCATCACGAGCATGACCAGCAGCCCGGAGACGGCGTACGCGATGATGATCGACGGCCCGGCGGCGGCGATACCCGCACCCGAGCCGACGAAGAGTCCGGCACCGATGACACCGCCGAGGGCGATCATCGAAAGATGGCGCTGCTTGAGTCCGTGGGTGAGCACCGAATCGGCCTTGGTGTCGGAGACGGCGACCGGGGAGCCGGTGGGGGGAGACGCGGAATTCCGAGACATGGACGAGCTCTGTTCGGTAGGTGAGGCGTGGGGGGAGGTGAGGCGTGGGGAGATGAGCGGTGGGGCAGGTGAGACGTGGGGAGGTGAGGCGTGGGGGAGGTGCGCACAGTCTGAGGTCGCACCCTGTGCGCAGGGAACCGTTGTCCGCCATACGGGCACAGTGCTCACACAAGGTGCACACCTGGACACGGTGTGGCAGTTGGGGCGGCCCCGGGCGGCGGTCCCGGAGAGATTTCCCCGCCTGATCCCTGGCCGGCCCCTGGATCGTCCCGGATCGGCCCGTGGGCCATTTTGGCGGGAACCTACAGTCTGTCCCGAGACCCCCTCCCGGCAAAATATGAGGCGATCCATCCCCGCCTCAGTGACGAGCATCACGCCATGGCGCGATTACGTAAGCCCCTTTGTGCGAACCCCACCAATGCCTCGACCGCCGCTTTGTGGGCCACTGATGGTGATCGAGCGTTAACCCGTGGGCTAACGTCGGCCTCAGTCTGTCCCCACCTGCCCTCACCTCGCGGAGTCCCGATGAGTACTGCTGCCGCCGCCCCTGCCCGTACCGGAGTGGTCCTCGCCGACCTGCTGCCCGCCGCCAGGCACCGTTATGCCGTCGACACGGCCCTGGTTCTCGGTGGCGCCGCGCTCACCGGTATCGCCGCCCAGATCGCCGTCCCGATCCCCGGCTCCCCGGTCCCGGTCACCGGCCAGACCTTCGCTGCGCTCCTCGTCGGCACCGCGCTCGGCGCCCGCCGAGGCTTCCTCTCCCTCGCCGTGTACGCGCTCGTCGGCATGGCGGGCATGCCGTGGTTCGCCGACGGCAGCTCCGGCGCGGGCGGCGCCTCGTTCGGCTATGTCCTCGGCATGCTGCTTGCCGCCACCGTGGTCGGCGGTCTCGCCCGCCGCGGCGGCGACCGCTCCGTGCTGCGCACCGCGGGCACGATGGTGCTGGGTTCCGCGATCATCTACGCGGTCGGCGTCCCGTACCTGGCGCTGTCCACCGGCATGTCGGCGAGCGCCGCGATCGCGGCCGGCCTGGTGCCGTTCCTGCTGGGCGACGCGCTGAAGGCGGCGCTGGCGATGGGTGCGCTGCCCGCGGCCTGGAAGCTCATCGGCCGTCGAGGCTGATGCCGTAGCTCCCTCCGAAGAGGCTCGCCGGGTCGCGACGCGACACCAGACCGGCGGGCCTCTTCTGTGTCCGCGCGTCGTGGAAGGCGCGGGCGCGGTCCCCGCCGCCGAAGGAGAAGTTCGGCGAACGGCCCGGGGCGCGCGGCGCGAGCACTTCGGCCACCTACGCGTACAGGGCCCGTACCGACGCGACATCCGGACCGTCGAGCGGTGACAGCAGCCGCAACGGGAATCCGCCTTCGTGGTACGGCGCAGCGTCGTCGACGGCGGGTCGACCTCGACGGAGTCCATCCGGCGGGTGCTGATCAGCATCCCGCCCGCTACGGCTCCGGGCAGCCTGTGACCGGTGGCGTGGACGCGCCCGCGGGCCGGGCGGCCGCGCCCGGCGGCGCCGGCCACGGCGGTCCGTACGTCATCGGAGTGGGCGGCCTCGACGACGAGGTCGGGACGGACCGTAAAACCGGTCTGGAAACCGGCAGGGACATCGGTCTGGAAACCGGCCGGGGCATCGGCCGGGGCGCAAGACATGAGAAGGCTCTCCGCTCGCTCGCGCGGTGGCGTTGCGAGGGAGAGCCTTCCCGGTAGACCCGACTTCGGCCGTCAGGTATTGACGGGCTTTTCCACAGTGGTGCGCTTCTTGCGGTCGAAGGCCTCACGGACCAGCGAGATCGCCACCACCAGGGCCGCGACGAGCAGCGAGAGCAGCACCTGCTCGCGTCCGCTGTCGTCGGTCAGCATGTAGACCATGATGAACGAGATCATCGCGATGGTCGCCCAGGTCAGATACGGGAAGAGCCACATCCGTACGACCAGCTTCTCCGGCGACTCGCGCAGGATCATGCCGCGCATCCGCAGCTGCGTGAAGCAGATGACCAGCCAGACGAACAGGGCGACCGCACCGGAGGAGTTCAGCAGGAACTGGAAGACGGTGTCGGGCCACTGGTAGTTGAAGAACACGGCGACGAAACCGAAGACGACGGACGACAGGATGGCCGCCAGCGGCACACCCCGCTTGTTCACCCGGGCGAACGCCTTCGGCGCGTCCCCACGCTTGCCGAGGGAGAAGGCCATCCGCGAGGCGGTGTAGAGGGCCGAGTTGAGGCAGGACAGCACGGCGGTGAGGACGATGACGTTCATCACCTCCCCGGCATACGGGATGCCGATGGAGTTGAGCGCGGCCACATAGCTGCCGTCCTCCACGATCGAGGGGTCGTTCCACGGCACCAGGGCGAGCACGATGAAGATCGAGCCCAGGTAGAAGACGCCGATCCGCCAGATCACGCTGTTGGTGGCCTTCTGGACGGCGCGCTGCGGGTTCTCGGACTCGGCGGCCGCCAGCGTGACGATCTCGCTGCCCATGAAGGAGAAGACGACCATCAGCACACCGGTGAGGACGGCGCCGGGCCCATTGGGGAAGAACCCGCCGGTGTCGGTGAGGTGGGAGAGCCCCGGGGCGGGGTTGTCCGAGCCGGGCAGCAACCCGAAGATGGCGAGCCCTCCGACGACCAGGAACGCACCGATCGCCACGACCTTGATCCCGGCGAACCAGAACTCGAACTCACCGTACGAGCCGACGGAGACCAGGTTCGTCGCGGTCAGTACGACCATGATGATCAGCGCCCACGCCCACTGCGGGACGCCCGGCATCCAGCCCTCCAGGATCTCGGCGCCCGCCGTGGCCTCGACGGCGAGCACCACGACCCAGAAGAACCAGTACAGCCACCCGATCGAGAAACCGGCCCAGCGGCCCAGCGCCTGGTCGGCGTAGGTGGAGAAGGAGCCCGAGCTGGGGCGGGCCGCGGCCATCTCGCCCAGCATCCGCATCACGAAGACGACCATCAGGCCGACCAGGGCGTACGAAATCAGGATGGCCGGTCCCGCGGCGGCGATACCGGCGCCGGAGCCCACGAAGAGTCCCGCGCCGATCACACCGCCGATGGCGATCATCGACAGGTGACGATTCTTGAGACCCGCCTGGAGACCGTCGGAGGAGGCCGGTGTTTCCGGCTCGTTCGACCGGTCAGGCCTGCCGGGCTGTTGGCCCGGTCCGGCCAGAGTCGTCTGCGATGTCATGGATCGAATCCTCACGTTTTCGGATCGCTCGCTGTGTGCCTGTTCGCCGCACCGGCGTGCAGGAACGAGTGATGCATTGAAGCTCACTCGACCGCGAAAGCGGAACCCCCTATTCCGAATTTGTTGACCGGATCGTTACCCGAGTGGCGTTGCACACACGGCGCCCGCATCAAGAGGCCCGTGCACGGATTCCGCAGCCCGTCCAGCCGGTCCGGGCGGACCCGGCCGGAGGGTCCCCGACCCGATGGCGGCTACCCGGCGACGCTCGTGCCACACTCGATACATGCGCGTGTACCTCGGCTCGGACCATGCCGGCTATGAACTCAAGAACCACCTCGTCGAGTGGCTCACGGCCCAGGGCCACGAGGCCGTCGACTGCGGCCCCCACATCTACGACGCCCAGGACGACTACCCGCCGTTCTGCCTGCGTGCCGCCGAGAAGACGGCCGCGGACCCGGACAGCCTCGGCATCGTGATCGGCGGCTCCGGCAACGGCGAGCAGATCGCCGCCAACAAGGTCAAGGGCGTGCGTGCCGCACTCGCCTGGAGCGAGCAGACCGCCGCGCTGGGCCGCGAGCACAACAACGCCAATGTGGTTGCCATCGGTGGCCGGATGCACTCGGTGGAGGAGTCCACCAAGTTCGTCGAGATCTTCCTCGCCACCCCGTACTCGGGTGAGGAACGTCACACCCGCCGCATCGACATGCTGACGGCGTACGAGACGACCGGAGAGCTCCCCCCGATCCCGGCCCACCACCCGCAGCAGGGCTGACCGGCTTCCCCCCTGTGCCGCCGGGTGCCCCGGCGGCACAGTCGTTTCCTCACGTCCCCACGTCCCCACGCCTTCACGTCCCCACGCCACCGAGGAGAGTCGCCGTCGTGCCCGAGGGACACACGATCCACCGCCTCGCGGCGGACCACCGGGACAGGTTCGCCGGGCGGCCGGTGCGGGTGAGCAGCCCGCAGGGCAAGTTCTCCGACAGCGCCGCGCTGCTCGACGGCCGGACGTTCGCCGGCGTCGACGCCCATGGCAAGCACCTCTTCCTCGGCTTCGAGGACGCCGGCTGGGTCCACATCCATCTGGGCCTCTTCGGCAAACTCGGCTTCGGCGCGACCCCGGCCCCGCCGCCCACCGACACGGTCCGGCTGCGCCTGGTGAACGACGACCACCACGCGGATCTGCGCGGCCCCACCACGTGCGCGCTGATCACCGACCCCGAAAAGCGCGCGATACATGACCGCCTCGGCCCGGACCCGCTGCGGACCGACGAGGACGGCGAGCGGGCGTGGCGGCGGATCTCCGGCAGCCGTATCACCGTCGCGGCCCTGCTGATGGACCAGAGGGTCATCGCGGGGGTCGGCAATGTGTACCGCGCGGAGGTGCTGTTCCGGCACGGGATCGACCCGTACCGCCTGGGCAAGGATCTCAGGCGTGCGGAGTGGGACGCGATCTGGGCCGACCTGATGGTGCTGATGCGCGAGGGCGTACGGAACAACCGGATCGACACGGTCCGCCCCGAGCACATGCCGGAGGCGATGGGGCGTCCGCCGCGGGTCGACGACCACGGCGGCGAGGTGTACGTGTACCGCAGGGCTCGGCAGGCCTGCCATATCTGTGGCGGCGAGATCCGCACCGCCGACCTCGCCGCCCGCAACCTCTTCTGGTGCCCGGGCTGCCAGCGCGGCTAGGACCCCTCCCGGCAAGCTCTGCCCCGTCTTGCCCCGTCGCGTCGTCCAGCACGCATGCTCGCGGCGTTGGCCACAAGACCTGGTAGCTCCTTCCCCGAGCTCTCGACTTCGTTCGAGCAGGGGAGACCCCGTCCAAGGACTTCCGGCCGCCTTGCGATCGCACGCACTGGACGACGCTCCTTCCGTGCAAACACCGCCGGTCACGGCGCCAGCGGTCGGCTGCTCGGCCTTCGGACGCGTTGTCCGCAATCGCCGGACGGGCTTGATCTACCGCCACGCCCGGCAGATCAAGCCCGTCCGGCGTTCGAGGACAGAGCCAGAGCAGCGGCCGGACGACCGCGGCGTCCTAGAACCCCCGAGGCAACCACGGCGCCGCGTCCGACGAGAACGCCGGCGACGCCTCCGCCAGCGCGCCTGCCCGCAACTCCCGTACCCGCCCGGCCAGGGCCAACGAGCTCAGCGACTCGCCGCCCAGATAGGCCGAGCCCAACTCCCGCACCGAAAGAGCGAGATCGGCCGCATCATCGGTCCGACGGCACGACGCCACCCCCTTCACGTCACCCGTGAGGCGCCAACGCCCCGCATTCCAGGGGCAGAACGCGTCCTCGACCTCGAACACCACATCCACCGGTGCCTGATACGCCCGCGCCTCCAGCGCCGCCCCCAGCTCCACCAGTCGCACATGGAGCGAATCACGGATCCGGACGTTGCACCGCCGCACATCCGACACCAGGTGCAGCACCGCATCGTCGACCGGCCGGTTCCGCGCCTCGACCGTCGACGTCAGGTCGATCTCGAAGACGAACCGCCACAATGCCGCGTACGCCGCCGGGTCCAGCGCGGCGAGATCGTTCACCGAGACCACGCCCTTCGGCCCGGCCGGTTCCCAGTCCGGCTTGATGTGATACGTCATATAGCCGACGATCTCCCCGTCCCGCTCCGCCAGCACGCACTGCTGCGCGGAACCGCCCTGCCGGGAACTCACCGGGTCGACCATCGGCTTCCGCTCCCAGCCGGGCCCATGGGCCGGCGTGCCGGGACGGCCGGCCACCAACTGCTCGTACACGCCCTCGCACGCCGCCATCGCCTCGTCCGGCTTCGCGTGGCGCAGGCGCACTTCGTCCGTGCCCCCGGGCACCGTCAGCCGCACCCGGTCCGTGTCGATCGTCAGGGACATCTGCCGCGAGGCCGTGCCGTATCCGAACCGGCCGTAGATCGCCGGTTCCGACGCCGTCAGCACGGCGATCGGCTCACCCAACGCCCGGACGTCGTCGAGCTGCCGACGCATCATCGAGGTCAGCAGCCCGCGCCTGCGGTGGGTGGACGCGACACTCACCATCGTGACCCCGGCGGCGGGCACCAGCGCCCCGCCCGGCACGGCGACCCGGAAGCTGAACGCCCCGGCCGTGGCGACGACATCGGTGCCGTCCCAGATGCCGATCGACCGCTCGTGCTCGGTGAGCTGCTCGTACAGCTCGCGCTGCTCGGGGGGCTCTGCGACACCGCCGAATGCGAGTTCCAGACTCTGGAACCATTCGTTCCATTCGGACGGTCGCAACACGCGAAGCTCAGTAGTCATGGGCCATCCCTACCAGGGGCGCGGCGGTCGGTCGACCCGATTTCGAACGCATTGTCATGGGGTCCCCCTGCACCGGAGGCGGTCGGGTAGATAAAGTCCCCGCAATGGCCCGTCGCGCAGGAGCAGACTCGTACCCGGCCCGATTGCGGAAATCGGTGCACCGGGCACGCATCGCGCTGCGCAAGTCCGGCGTCGACTACTTCCGCGGCGACGGATCGGACTGGATCGCGTTGGCCGGTCTGCTGCTGACCATTCCGGCCATCACCTGCGCCACCCTGCTCAACCCGATGTGGTGCTCACCGGCCGCGCTCGTCCTGCCGATCGTCGCGGGCGGTCTGCTGCTGCGGCCCGCGAGCCTGCTGGGTCTGTACGCGACCGCCGCCACGGCCCTGATCGTGGAGTCGCTCGGACTGGGCCCGTACGAGGACGGCCCGGCCCGGGTGACACCCGGCATCGTTCTGGTCGTCGCGGCCTGCGGCTTCTTCGGGCTGGTCCTCGCCCAGTTCCGGGCCAGGGTCGGTGTGCCGTGGCGACGCGGCGGCACCATGCTCTTCGACCTGCGCGAACGCATCAGGGTGCAGAGCGCACTGCCCCGGCTTCCGCAGGGCTGGCACCACGAGATGGCGCTGCGCCCGGCGGGCGGACAGTCCTTCTCCGGTGACTTCGTCGTCGCCGCCCGTACCAACGGCGGACGGACGCTGGAGGCCGTACTCACCGATGTCTCGGGCAAGGGCATGGACGCGGGCTCCCGCGCCCTGCTGCTGTCCGGTGCCTTCGGCGGCCTGCTCGGCTCGCTGCCCCCGCACGGCTTCCTTCCTGCGGCCAACGGCTATCTGCTGCGCCAGGACTGGGACGAGGGTTTCGCCACTTCGATCCATCTGGTCCTGGACCTCGATTCGGGCGACTACGAACTCTTCTCGGCGGGACATCCGCCGGCCCTGCAACTCCACTCGGGCAGCGGCCTGTGGGAGGAGAAGGCCGCGGAGGGCCCGCTGCTCGGGGTGTACGACGGGGCGCAGTTCGACGCCGTGAAGGGCTCGTTGGCCCCCGGCGACGTACTGATGCTGTTCACGGACGGCCTGGTGGAGGCGTCCGACCGCGATATCGCGGAGGGCATCGACCGGCTGACCGGTGAGGCCGACCGTTATGTCAACACCGGTTTCGAGGGCGCGGCCTGGCATCTGATCGAGGCCTGCGCCAAGGACGTCAACGACGACCGGGCGCTGCTGCTGTTGTCGCGCACATCCTGAACCGTGCGCAAACGGTTTGAACCGGTCGCACGTCAACGGGGGTTGACCCTTCACCGGAACGTGGGCATCGACATGTCCGGGTACGAGGGCTCCCGCACCCCGCCTTCGTACCCGGACCTGACGGCCGTCGTCTCAGGCCGGGACCGGCACCTGTCCGGCGCCGCTGTCGCTGTCCCGGCCCCGCCAGCCCGGCAGGATGCGGGTCGGCCGTCCGTAGAGTCGGGACCATGACCACGCCACGCGCACATCTGACCCTGGCCGAAGTCGAGGCGATCGCCCGCGAGGCCCACGCCGACCAGCGGGACAAGGCGGGACGCCCGTACGCAGAGCACCTCGCCGCCGTCGCCGAGGGCGTACGTGTCAGGGGCGGCAGCGACGAACAGATCGCCGCGGCCTGGCTGCACGACGCCGTCGAGGACGACGCACTCTCTGCGGCATGGCTGGCCGATGCCGCCCTGCCGTAGCAGGTCAAGGACATGGTCCTCGCCGTCACCAAACGTGACGGCGAGGACCTCGGCTCGTACACCCGGCGCATCCTCGATACCCCGGGCGCCCTGCTGATCAAGGAATCCGACCTGGCACACAACGCCGACCCGGCCCGCCTCGCCGTGCTGGAACCGGCGACCCGTACCCGACTGGCCGAGAAGTATGCGCAGGTACGGGGGCTGCTTGGGCTCACCCCAGGTGAATCGCCCGTCGAGCAATCGATTCAAGCCAACACGGCGAAGGACTGACCCCGCTCGTCCACTGGGATCAGAGTCCGGCCGCGTCCCGTCGGAACGCCCACTTCATCTCCGGTTCGGTCACCGGGCGCAGCATTCGCCGTACCGGTGGCGTACACATCAGCGTCACCGCTCCGGCCGCGACCAATGAGACGAGGACCAGGCCGCCGGGCTCCGTGAGCCAATCGTAGGCGTCGAACAACCCTGCATATCCGGCGCCCTTGATCAGGAACCCGTGCAGCAGATAGCCGCAGATCGTCCCGCTGCCGAGCACGGTGAACCACATGTGGCGGCCCGGCACCCAGGCCAGAAACCCGATGGTCAGCAGCAGCGCGCAGCCGAACATCGCCAGCGTCATCACAGCGCCGGACCACCAAGGGGCGCCCATCTCCTGCGCGCTGTTGCTGCGGTAGAACCAGCCCAACTGCATCCGCGGCGCCGCCCAGTACGCGAACAGCA
Organism: Streptomyces sp. NPDC002958; assembly: GCF_055563255.1. Classification (NCBI taxonomy): domain Bacteria; kingdom Bacillati; phylum Actinomycetota; class Actinomycetes; order Kitasatosporales; family Streptomycetaceae; genus Streptomyces; species Streptomyces sp. NPDC002958. The sequence goes on from NZ_JBVHDS010000008.1 coordinate 133,576, forward strand.
GGGCCCCGGCGAACAGGGGAAGCGCGAGCATCCGTACCTCACGCCGGCGGACCAGTCGGAAATGCTCGGGCTTCAGCTGGAGCCCCAGCACGAAGAACGGCAGGAACTGCAGAACTCGCTGAAGATCCAGATCATTGCCGATCGTCGAGGAGAAAGAGGCGAGGACGGCAATGGTGAGCGCCACGGGAAGCGGATGGCGCAGCGCCTGCCACAGCGGTGTGGTGATCCGCCAGATGAAGAGCGCAACCAGGAACCAGGTGAGGTACCAGGGATCGATCAGGCTGATCGGCTGATCGGGCGAGTCGTCCGCGTACCGCTTGAACAGCGAGTACGCCGTCTCGAACAGCACATAGGGCACGGCGACGCCGGTGACCAGGCGTTTTACCTTGGTGGCGGACATGTCGAACGAGCGGGAGAAATAGCCGGAGATGATGATGAACGCCGGCATGTGAAAGGTGTACGCCACCATGTACAGCGCCCGGGTGGTCCGGCTGTCGTCCATTACCGGTTCCCACGAGTGCGCCACCGCGACGAGCACGATGGCCAGATATTTGGCGTTGTCGAAGTAGGCGTCACGCTTCTTCGCCGGCGAAGCCGCCGGAGGCTTGTTCGTCACCGGTGCGAGAGGCGCCGCGGTGGCCGCCATCGTCCCTGGGCGTCTGGGCTCCGACTCCCGGGTCGCTGATGGGAGCGGGGCCCTCTGAAATACGTTCGGAGCGTGGAACATCTAAGGCACCTTAGACGCCTCGATTGCAATTCGTAAAACCGCGTACGGATATCGCGTGTTCGCGTCCAATCAAAAGTGAAACCACAGAAAACCGCCTGCTATGCCCAGATTTATCCAATTTAAACGGGGCGTATCGGCAGGGTGTCGAGGAAGGTGAATTTCGCCGCAGTCGGCCTTGGGGTTGCACGTGAATGAGGTGTGTGGATATGGAAATCGCCCCATCCGCACGTCATTGTGATTGTGTGATTTGCGGTTGACTCGCGGGCATGCGGAGCCCGTGTGGAGCCTTGGTGGAGCCCCGTGTCACCCCTCATGCGGTCGTGCGCCCCGGGCGCACTAGGGGCGCAAGGATGGCGCGATCCAGTCACTTCGATTCGTCACCCGGCAGCGACCACCGGGGAGTTGATGGCACGATGGATGGAACGGAGGAGTGCTCGGCCGCACGCCTCCGGGCCGGCAAGGCGGACCGACCAAGGGTGTGATCAGTCGTGGCCATTTCACTGTCTGTGGTGCTTCTGTTGGCGATCATCCTGGTGGTCCTGATCCGAAATGGCTCCATCAAGGCCGGACCCGCGATCGTCGCGGTGCTCTTCGGCTTCTTCCTGGCATCGACCGGCATGGCGCCGTCGATCAGCAGGTTCATGAACTCGATAGCCGAGACCATCAACCAGATCACCTTCTGACAGATCACCTTCTGACAGATCACCTTCTGACTGATCCGGCTGATCCGGCTGAGCCGATCTGGCCCGGGTTCGCACCGGCGTCGGCGCTCCGGTGCGAGACCGGCCCCGACGGAGCCTGTCAGGGCGAGGACAGAAGGCGGACAAGACGCGAAAGGCCCGGTTCGACGAGGAATTCGTCGAACCGGGCCCAAGCATGGAGCGGGCGACGGGAATCGAACCCGCGTAGCTAGTTTGGAAGACTAGGGCTCTACCATTGAGCTACGCCCGCAAGCATCGCACCGCAGGCCCGGAGGCCAACGGCACGGGGATCATCGTAGCGGGTCGCGGGCACTGCCCGCACACCCGATTGCGGTCACCGGGTGTCGCGTTCGGTGCCGCCCGCGCAAAGTGACGGATGCACCGCGTTTCTGCATGTACCCTACGTGTCGCACCGACGGGGTGTGGCGCAGCTTGGTAGCGCGTCCGCTTTGGGAGCGGAAGGTCGTCGGTTCGAATCCGGCCACCCCGACCACCGGCAAGATCAAGGACCATCCGCGAGATCACGGACCATCCGGGAGATCGCGGACCACCGGCACGATCGCATTGTGGGAGTCCGTCTCCTTGCCGTTACTATGCAAAATGCGTGCCCGTGTGTCTGATGTACCGGGCTCGGTCCGCGAAGCCGCCTCCCGTGCGGCGGAGCAGAACCCCAAGAAGTCAGCCACAAGGAGACCGAACCGTGAAGAGCGCCGTGGAGACCCTGAACCCGACCCGGGTTCGGCTCACTGTCGAGGTGCCCTTCGAGGAGCTCAAGGACAGCCTCGACGCGGCGTACAAGAAGATCAACCAGCAGGTCACGGTGAAGGGCTTCCGCAAGGGCAAGATCCCCGCCCGGGTCATCGACCAGCGGTTCGGCCGCGGTGCGGTGCTGGAGGAGGCCGTCAACGACGCCCTCCCGAAGTTCTACACCGAGGCCGTCAACGAGGGTGAGCTCAACGTCCTCGGTCAGCCCGAGGTCGACATCACCGAGCTGAAGGACGGTGAACTGCTGGCCTTCACCGCCGAGGTTGATGTACGCCCCGAGATCGAGATTCCGGACTACTCCGGCATCGAGGTCACCGTCGACGCCTTCGAGGTCAGCGACGAGGACGTCGAGAAGGCCGTGGAGCAGCTCCGCGAGCGCTTCGCCTCCACCAACCCGGTCGAGCGCGCCGCCGCCGAGGGCGACGTCGTGACGATCGACCTGGAGGCCAAGGTCGACGGCGAGGTCCTGGAGGACGGCGTGGCCGAGGGTGTCTCGTACACCATCGGTTCCGGCGAGCTCCTCGACGGCATCGACGCGGCCGTCACCGGCCTGGAGGCGGGTGGCGAGGCCACCTTCACCTCCGAGCTGAAGGGCGGCTCGGCCGAGGGCAAGGAGGCCGAGGTCACCGTCAAGGTCACCGCGGTCGCCGCCCGTGAGCTCCCCGAGCTGGACGACGAGTTCGCCCAGATGGCGAGCGAGTTCGACACTCTCGACGAGCTGAAGGCGGACAGCCGCAAGCGCCTCGAGAACACCAAGCAGTTCGACCAGGCCACCCAGGCCCAGGAGCGCGTCCTCGACGAGCTGCTGAAGCTGGCCGAGGTCCCGATCCCGGAGAAGCTGCTCGCGGACGAGGTCCAGACCCGCAAGCACAACCTGGAGCACCACCAGCTCGGTCAGATGGGTCTGACCCTCGACAAGTACCTGGAGATCCAGGGCAAGACGGTCGAGGAGTTCGAGGCCGAGACCTCCGAGCAGGCGATCAAGGGCATCAAGACCCAGTTCATCCTGGACGAGCTGGTCAACAAGGAGAAGCTGAACGTCAACCAGGAGGAGCTCACCGAGCACCTCATGCGGCGCGCCGCTTCCTCCGGCATGAGCCCCGACCAGTTCGCCCAGGCCGTCGTCGAGGGCGGCCAGGTGCCGATGCTCGTCGGCGAGGTCGCCCGCGGCAAGGCGCTGGCCGTGGTCGTCGAGGCCGCCAAGGTCGTCGACACCAACGGTGAGGCCGTCGAGCTGGAGGACGACGAGGAGGAGGCCATCGAGACGGTCGAGGTCGCCAACGGCTCCGCCGAGGCCGTTACCGACGCCGCCTCCGAGGCCGCCGAGGTCGCCAAGGAGACGAACGAGGCCTGAGCCTCGCGCTGAACCCGTACGACGGGCTCCGGACGCTCAGCGTCCGGAGCCCGTCGTCGTATGGCGTACGGTGCCCCACAACCCTTGTGCGGACTGCGGAGCTTGCGCTCCCAGCGAACAGTTGCGGAAGCGGGATGGCGTTGTCCTACCTGCGCGTTAGGGTCCATGAATAGGAAGGGCAGGGGAGTCCCCGCCCACCCGGTACGAAGACGCTGAGACGGCCGGAGCCGTCAGAGACGAGCAGGTGGATACGTGACGAATCTGATGCCCTACGCCGCCGGAGAGCCGTCCCCCGGTGGAGGCCTCGGTGACCAGGTCTACAGTCGACTGCTCGGCGAGCGCATCATCTTCCTCGGTCAGCAGGTCGACGATGAGATCGCCAACAAGATCACGGCGCAGCTGCTTCTCCTTGCCGCCGAGCCGGACAAGGACATCTACCTCTACATCAACAGCCCCGGCGGTTCGGTGACGGCCGGCATGGCGGTCTACGACACCATGCAGTACATCCCGAACGACGTGGTCACCATCGGTATGGGCATGGCGGCCTCGATGGGCCAGTTCCTGCTCACCGGCGGCACCGCGGGCAAGCGCTTCGCGCTCCCGAACACCGACATCCTCATGCACCAGGGTTCGGCCGGCATCGGCGGTACGGCCTCGGACATCAAGATCCAGGCCCAGTACCTGCTGCGCACCAAGCAGCGGATGGCGGAGATCACCGCCCGCCACTCCGGCCAGACGGTCGAGACGATCATCCGCGACGGCGACCGCGACCGCTGGTACACCGCGGAGGAGGCCAAGGAGTACGGCCTCATCGACGAGATCATCACGATCGCATCGGGCGTTCCGGGCGGCGGTGCCCCGCGCACCTCTCGTACGCCGAGACACCCAGCCACAGAACGCCACCAGGATGGTGAACACCCACATGAACAACTTCCCCGGCGCCTCCGCGAGCGGCCTCTACACCGGCCCGCAGGTGGACAACCGCTACATCGTGCCGCGCTTCGTGGAACGCACCTCGCAGGGCGTGCGTGAGTACGACCCGTACGCGAAGCTCTTCGAGGAGCGCGTGATCTTCCTCGGCGTGCAGATCGACGACGCCTCCGCCAACGACGTCATGGCGCAGCTGCTGTGCCTGGAGTCGATGGACCCGGACCGCGACATCTCGATCTACATCAACAGCCCCGGCGGCTCGTTCACCGCGCTCACCGCGATCTACGACACGATGCAGTTCGTGAAGCCGGACATCCAGACGGTCTGCATGGGCCAGGCGGCCTCCGCCGCGGCCGTGCTGCTCGCCGCGGGTACGCCCGGCAAGCGGATGGCGCTCCCCAACGCCCGTGTACTGATCCACCAGCCGTCCTCGCAGACCGGCCGTGAGCAGCTCTCGGACCTGGAGATCGCGGCCAACGAGATCCTGCGGATGCGGACCCAGTTGGAGGAGATGCTGGCCAAGCACTCCACCACGCCGATCGACAAGATCCGCGACGACATCGAGCGCGACAAGATCCTGACCGCCGAGGACGCCCTCGCCTACGGTCTCGTCGACCAGATCGTGTCGACCCGCAAGCAGGCGACCACGGCAGTCTGACGTCGGCCTTCACCCCTTGGCACGGCGGGTTCACGCGGTCTCGGCCGTGTGAACAGTGCCAAGGGGGGCCCGAACGGGGGGCAAGGCAAGGTACCGTCGGATAGAGGCACCAGGAGCCGCTGAACCAGGCTGCTCCCAGGCGAAGGGGAAGCACCTCGTGGCACGCATCGGTGATGGCGGCGACCTGCTCAAGTGCTCGTTCTGCGGAAAGAGCCAGAAGCAGGTGAAGAAGCTCATCGCGGGACCCGGTGTGTACATCTGCGACGAGTGCATCGATCTCTGCAACGAGATCATCGAGGAGGAACTCGCGGAGACCTCCGAGGTGCGGTGGGAGGAACTCCCCAAGCCGCGCGAGATCTACGAGTTCCTCGAGGGGTACGTCGTCGGGCAGGAGCCCGCGAAGAAGGCCCTCTCGGTCGCTGTGTACAACCACTACAAGCGGGTCCAGGCGGGCGAGAACGGCGGCGCGCAGGGCCGTGACGACGCCATCGAGCTGGCCAAGTCCAACATCCTGCTGCTGGGCCCCACAGGCTCCGGCAAGACGCTTCTCGCGCAGACCCTGGCCCGTATGCTCAACGTCCCGTTCGCCATCGCCGATGCGACGGCGCTGACGGAGGCCGGCTATGTCGGCGAGGACGTCGAGAACATCCTGCTGAAGCTGATCCAGGCCGCGGACTACGACGTCAAGAAGGCCGAGACCGGGATCATCTACATCGACGAGATCGACAAGGTCGCCCGCAAGAGCGAGAACCCGTCGATCACCCGTGATGTCTCCGGCGAGGGCGTCCAGCAGGCCCTGTTGAAGATTCTGGAGGGCACCACCGCCTCCGTGCCGCCGCAGGGCGGCCGGAAGCACCCGCACCAGGAGTTCATCCAGATCGACACGACGAATGTGCTGTTCATCGTGGGCGGTGCCTTCTCCGGTCTGGAGAGGATCATCGAGTCGCGGGCGGGGGCCAAGGGCATCGGCTTCGGCGCGACGATCCGCTCCAAGCGGGAGATCGAGGCGAGCGACCAGTTCCAGGAGGTCATGCCGGAGGACCTGGTGAAGTTCGGGATGATCCCGGAGTTCATCGGCCGCCTGCCCGTCCTCACCTCGGTCCACAACCTGGACCGCGAGGCGCTGCTCCAGATCCTCGTCGAGCCGCGCAACGCGCTGGTGAAGCAGTATCAACGACTCTTCGAACTCGACGGTGTCGAGCTGGACTTCGACCGCCCGGCCCTGGAGGCCATCGCCGACCAGGCGATCCTGCGCGGCACCGGCGCGCGTGGCCTGCGGGCCATCATGGAAGAGGTCCTCCAGTCCGTGATGTACGAGGTGCCGTCCCGCAAGGACGTCGCCCGCGTCGTCATCACGGCGGACGTCGTCCGCAACAACGTGAACCCGACCCTGGTCCCGCGCGAGCCGCGCACCATCGGCAAGGGCGACGACGGGCGGCACGAGAAGTCCGCGTAGCGGTTGGCGGATACACATACGGAAGGGGCGCCCGGCCAGTTGGACTGGCCGGGCGCCCCTTTGCCGTTCCGTGTGCGCTACTTGACCTCGACGCGGACGTCGTTGCGAAGCTTGGCCGCATTGTTGGCAACGTCGTCCATCGACTTGCTCTTACCGGTCATGAGGTCGGCCATGTCGATATCGATGACCACGGCAACAGTGCTGTGGTCGCCCCAGATACAGAAGGGCATGGTGGTGGCCTTGCCGGTGGTGGCGCTGGCCGGGGACTTGGATTCCTGGCACTTGAGGACGCCGTTCTCGAAACCGGCCGGGCTGAACGACTTCGGGCTGCCGACCAGCTCACCGTCCTTCTTGTCGCCCTTGGCGGACTGTTCCTTCATCTTGCCGAACATGGCATCGACGACGGCCTCGGGGTCGTCGATCGTGCCGTAGGCGCCGCCGAACGACAGGATCTTCTGGGAGGCTGCCTCACCGGAGGTGTAGCCGGCCGAGGCCTGCTTGGCGTTCTTCACTCCCCACTTCTCGAACTCCTCGACGTCGTCCGACGTCAAGGAGTTGTTGTTCTTGTCCGGGCTCTTCTTGTACGTGCCGTCGATCACCGTCTCCGGCGTCGTCAGCTTGTACGTCTTGCCGTCGTCAGCGACCGAGCTGCCGCCGACGTCCGTGAGGAGGAACACCCCACCCGCGATGACCGCCAGCGCCACGACCGCGCCGCCGATGATCAGGCCGGTCTTCTTCTTCGGCTGAGCCGGGGGGAACGGGGGCTGGCCGCCGTACTGGGGCATGGGCGGCTGCTGTCCGTAGGGGCCCGGCTGCTGGGCCTGCGGGAAGCCGTCGTAGCCCGGCTGGGGCTGCTGCTGAGGGGTTTGCTGCGGGTACCCGTAACCGGGCTGGCCCTGGGGCGGCTGGCCGTACGGTCCGGGCTGGCCCTGGGGCGGCTGCTGGCCGTACGGTCCGGGCTGGCCCTGGGGCGGCTGCTGGCCGTACGGTCCGGGCTGGCCCTGCGGCGGCTGCTGGCCGTACGGGCCCGGCTGGTTGTAGCTCATCTACGGTGTCCCCTGTTCGGAATGCTTATGCGTTCCGAACATCCTGACGGAAGGTCCACCTGCATGGAGCATCCGGAGTCACACCGTTACTGGACAATCTCGTTTCAGTGCACGACTGTGACGGCCCTAAACTGTCCCCCGTGACCGAGAACACTCAGCAGACGCCAGCCAGCAACCCCGAACTGCCGACCCAGTACGCACCGGCCGAGGTAGAGGGGAAGCTGTATGAGCGCTGGGTAGAACGTGGTTACTTCGAAGCCGACGAGCACAGCGAGAAGCCGCCGTACTCCATCGTCATCCCGCCGCCGAACGTCACGGGCAGCCTGCACCTGGGACATGCCTTCGAGCACACGCTGATCGACGCCCTCGTGCGCCGCAAGCGCATGCAGGGTTTCGAGGCGCTGTACCAGCCCGGCATGGACCACGCAGGCATCGCCACCCAGAACGTCGTCGAGCGTGAGCTCGGCAAGGAGGGCAAGTCCCGCCACGACCTGGGCCGCGAGGCCTTCGTCGAGCGTGTCTGGAAGTGGAAGAACGAGTCCGGCGGCCAGATCTCCGGCCAGATGCGCCGACTCGGCGAGGGCGTCGCCTGGTCCCGTGAGCGCTTCACCATGGACGAGGGCCTGTCCACCGCCGTCCAGACCGTCTTCAAGAAGATGTACGACGACGGGCTGATCTACCGCGCCGAACGCATCATCAACTGGTGCCCGCGTTGTCTGACCGCGATCTCGGACATCGAGGTCGAGTACCAGGACGACGACGGCGAGCTCGTGGCCATGACGTACGGGGAGGGCGACGACACCATCGTCGTCGCCACGACCCGCGCCGAGACGATGCTCGGTGACACCGCGGTCGCCGTCCACCCCGACGACGAGCGCTACAAGCACCTGGTCGGCAAGCAGATCAAGCTGCCGCTGACCGACCGCACGATCCCCGTCGTCGCCGACCACCACGTCGACCCGGAGTTCGGCACCGGCGCCGTCAAGGTCACTCCCGCCCACGACCCGAACGACTTCGAGATCGGCAAGCGCCACGACCTGCCGTTCCTCACGGTCATGGACGAGCGCGCCGTCATCACGGTCCCCGGCCCCTTCGAGGGTCTCGACCGCCTGGAGGCCAGGTCCGCCATCGTCGGCGCGTTGCGCGCCGAGGGCCGGATCGTCACCGAGAAGCGTCCGTACCTCCACTCCGTCGGCCACTGCTCGCGCTGCAAGACCACCATCGAGCCGCGATTGTCCCTCCAGTGGTGGGTCAAGGTCGCCCCGCTCGCCAAGGCGGCCGGTGACGCCGTCCGCGACGGCAGCGTCAAGATCCACCCGCAGGAGATGGAGAAGCGGTACTTCGACTGGGTCGACAACCTCCACGACTGGACGATCTCGCGCCAGCTCTGGTGGGGCCACCGCATCCCCGTCTGGTACGGCCCGAACGGCGAGGTCGTCTGCGTCGGACCGGACGACGAGGTCCCTACGGGCGAGGGCTGGACGCAGGACAGCGATGTCCTGGACACCTGGTTCTCCTCCGGCCTGTGGCCGTTCTCCACGCTCGGCTGGCCGGAGCGGACCGACAGCCTCGCGAAGTTCTACCCGAACTCCGTCCTCGTCACCGGCTACGACATCCTCTTCTTCTGGGTCGCCCGGATGATGATGTTCGGTCTGTACGTGAACGACGGCACGCCGCCGTTCGAGACCGTCGTCCTGCACGGCATGGTCCGCGACGAGTACGGCAAGAAGATGTCGAAGTCCTTCGGCAATGTCGTCAACCCGCTGGACTGGATGGACAAGTACGGCTCCGACGCCCTGCGCTTCACCCTGGCGCGCGGTGCCAACCCGGGCGTCGACGTCCCGATCGGTGAGGACTGGGTCCAGGGCTCCCGCAACTTCGCCAACAAGATCTGGAACGCCACCCGCTTCGCGCTGATGAACGGCGCCACGGTCGAGGGTGAGCTGCCGCCCGCCGAGCAGCTGTCGGTGACCGACCGGTGGATCCTGTCGCGGCTCAACAAGACCGTCGCCGAAGTCGACGCGTTCTACGACGACTTCCAGTTCGCCAAGCTCAGCGAGGCGCTCTACCACTTCGCGTGGGACGAGGTCTTCGACTGGTACGTCGAGCTGTCCAAGACCACGTTCTTCGCGGGCGGCGAGCAGGCCAAGGTCTCCGGCCGGGTCCTCGGCGAGGTCCTCGACGTGATGCTGCGGCTGCTGCACCCGGTCGTCCCGTTCGTCACCGAGACGCTCTGGACCACGCTCACCGGCAAGGAGTCCGTCGTCATCGCCGACTGGCCGGCCGACAGCGGCTTCCGCGACGACGCCGCGGAGCAGGAGATCGCACTCGTCCAGCAGGTCGTCACCGAGGTCCGCCGGTTCCGCTCCGACCAGGGCCTCCAGCCCGGCCAGAAGGTCCCGGCCGAGCTCAGCCTCACCGGCACCGTGCTCGCCCCGCACGAGGCGGCCATCCGCCAGGTGCTGCGCCTGCAGCCCGCCGGTGACGGCTTCCACGCCACCGCGTCGCTGCCGGTCGCGGGGGCCACGGTCGCCCTCGACCTGTCCGGCACGATCGACGTCGAGGCCGAGCGCAAGCGCCTGACGAAGGACCTGGGCGCCGCCGAGAAGGAGAAGGCACAGGCCAACGGCAAGCTCTCCAACGAGGCGTTCCTCGGCAAGGCCCCGGACAACGTGGTCGACAAGATCCGCGGCCGGCTCGCCAAGGCCGAAGCGGACATCGAGCGGATCACCAACCAACTGGCGAACCTGCCGCAGGGCTGATCACCCGCTGAGGGCGAAGCCCCCGTCCTCCCGCTGCCGGGAGTACGGGGGCTTCGCCGTTCCCCGCGCCCGCTCAGGAGTCCTGCCACAACGGGCGCTGCGCACGATGTCCGTGCCCATCCGTAGACTGGGCCTCGTGAGTGAGCCCCGCCCTTCCGACCGGCACGACGCCTCCGATCCCGACGAGACCTTCGCGGAGATCGTCGACGAAGCGACCCAGCGCGACCCCGACCTGGCGGTGATCGAGGCCGGGAGCCGTACGCTGCGCACCCGCTCGGGACCGCCGCAGGGCCAGGACGTCCCCGTCCGCCCCGCCGACCCCGAGGTGGACAAGGCGCTGCGCGCGGTGGAGCAGGAGCTCGCCGGACGCTGGGGCGAGACCAAGCTGGAGCCCTCCGTCACGCGCATCGCCGCGCTGATGGATGTGCTCGGCGAGCCGCAGCGTGCGTACCCCTCGATCCACATCACCGGGACCAATGGCAAGACGAGCACGGCCCGCATGATCGAGGCGCTGCTCGGTGCCTTCGATCTGCGTACCGGCCGCTACACCTCGCCGCACGTCCAGTCGATCACCGAGCGGATCAGCCTGGACGGCTCCCCGATGGACCCCGAGCGGTTCATCGAGGCGTACCAGGACATCAAGCCGTACGTGGAGATGGTCGACGCCCAGCAGCCGTACCGGCTCTCCTTCTTCGAGGTGCTGACGGGCATGGCGTACGCGGCCTTCGCCGACGCGCCGGTCGATGTCGCCGTCGTCGAGGTCGGCATGGGCGGCAGCTGGGACGCGACGAACGTCATCGACTCCTCGGTCGCCGTCGTCACCCCCATCTCGCTGGACCACACCGACCGGCTCGGCGCCACGCCCGCCGAGATCGCCGGTGAGAAGGCCGGGATCATCAAGCAGGGCGCCACGGTCATCCTGGCGCAACAGCCGGTCGACGCCGCGCAGGTCATGCTGAAGAAGGCTGTCGAGGTCGACGCCACGGTCGCCCGCGAAGGCATGGAGTTCGGTGTCGTCTCCCGCGAGATCGCCGTCGGCGGCCAGCTGCTGACGCTGCGCGGCCTGGGCGGGGAGTACGAGGAGATCTTCCTCCCCTTGTACGGCGCCCACCAGGCGCACAACGCGGCGGTGGCGCTCTGTGCCGTGGAGGCGTTCTTCGGGATCGGCGCCGAGCGGCCCGGCTCACTCGACATCGACACGGTCCGCCAGGCCTTCGCCTCGGTGATCTCGCCGGGCCGCCTCGAAGTGGTCCGCAGCAGCCCGACCGTCGTCCTGGACGCGGCTCACAACCCGGCGGGCGCCCGCGCCACCGCCGACGGGCTCTCCGAGGCTTTCGGCTTCTCCCGGCTGATCGGTGTGGTCGGCTCCAGCGGCGACAAGGACGTCAAGGGGCTCCTCGAAGCCTTCGAGCCGATCTTCGCCGAGGTCGTCATCACCCAGAACTCCAGCGGCCGCGCGATGGACGCCGACGAACTGGCCGCCGTAGCGGTCGAGGTCTTCGGCAACGACCGCGTCCAGGTCGAACCGCGTCTCGACGACGCGCTGGAGGCGGCGATCACCCTCGCCGAGGAGGAGGACGAGTATGCGGGCGCCGGCGTCCTGGTGACCGGTTCCGTGATCACGGTCGGCGAGGCCCGACTGCTCCTGGGAAGGTACTGACCGAAGTGCGTACGCTCTGTGCATCGACGCTGATCGGCGAGTTCTTCGTGATCGGTTTCGCCGGCCTTGTCGCGATGAAGTCCGACGACCTGACGACCACCATGGTCTGGACGGTCTGCGGCATCGGCATGCTGCTGTCCGTGCTGCTCTGCGGGTTGATCACCCGCCCCGGCGGGATACAGCTCGGCTGGGCGCTGCAGATCGCCCTGGTGCTGAGCGGCTTCGTCGTCCCTACGATGTTCGTCCTCGGCGTGATCTTCGGTGCCCTGTGGTGGGCCTCGGTGCACTACGGCCGAAAGATCGATGAGGCGAAGGCCCGTTGGGCGGCCGCGCAGGAGTCGGCCGAGGCCTCGGCCGGTGGCTGATCCCGCGCCCCGTGGCCAAACCCGGCCGCAGGTTCTTCCCCGTACCCCTGTAGCCTCGCTTCACCGCACCCCCATGCCTGCAAGGAGCCGCACACCATGACCCAGCGCACCCTCGTTCTCCTCAAGCCCGACGCGGTCCGGCGCGGACTGGTCGGCGAGATCGTCGGGCGGATCGAGCGCAAGGCCGACTGGCGGATCACCGCGCTGGAGCTGCGGACCCTCGACCGCGCCACGCTGGAGCAGCACTACGCCGAGCACGTCGGCCGCCCGTTCTACGAGCCGCTCGTCGAGTTCATGCTGTCCGGTCCGGTCGTGGCGCTGGTCGCCGAGGGCGAGCGGGTCATCGAGGGCATCCGTACACTCGCAGGCCCCACCGACCCGATCGCCGCCGCGCCCGGCTCCATCCGCGGTGACTTCGGCACGATCACCCGGGAGAACCTCATTCACGCCTCGGACTCCGAGGAGTCCGCAGAGCGAGAACTGAAGCTTTTCTTTCCGGGACTTTTCTGACCCCGGATCAGCCGAACAGCGCTCATGACCGGGGGCGACCGAATTAATTCGGTCGCCCTTCGGCATAGGGTTCCGGATCGCGGGAACGCATCACTCCGACGTAACGTCACCATGAGTGGAACGACCACCCGTTCCGCCCACAAAGGCGAAGGACCCTCGCGCGGTGTTCGTGCATACGGCACTACGATGGAATCTTCCACGCCCGCAGCGCTCACCTCGCCGACCAGAACAAGCCATCATCGCTTTATTGGAAGGCCCGACGCATCCTCATGGGGAACAAGGGGAACTCAATGTCGTTCATCGGCCGTGACATGGCTATCGACCTCGGGACTGCCAACACGCTGGTGTACGTCAGGGGGCGCGGCATCGTTCTGAACGAGCCGTCCGTCGTGGCCATCAACACCAACACCGGCGGCATCCTGGCGGTCGGTTCCGAGGCCAAGAAGATGATCGGGCGTACACCCGGCAACATCGTTGCCGTACGGCCCCTGAAGGACGGCGTGATCGCCGACTTCGAAATCACCGAGCGGATGCTCCGTTACTTCATCCTGAAGATCCACAAGCGCCGCTACCTGGCCCGCCCGCGGGTTGTCGTCTGCGTGCCCTCCGGCATCACCGGGGTCGAGCGACGCGCCGTCATCGAGGCCTCGACGCAGGCCGGCGCGCGCCAGGTGCACATCATCGAGGAGCCCATGGCGGCGGCCATCGGTTCCGGTCTGCCGGTCCACGAGGCCACCGGCAACATGGTCGTCGACATCGGTGGCGGCACCACCGAGGTCGCGGTCATCTCGCTCGGCGGAATCGTCACCGCCCAGTCGATCCGGGTCGCCGGTGACGAGCTGGACAACGCGATCATCCAGCACATCAAGAAGGAGTACTCGCTCCTCCTCGGTGAGCGCAGCGCCGAACAGATCAAGATCACGATCGGTTCGGCGTACGACATGGACAAGGACGAGCACACCGAGATCCGCGGCCGCGACCTGGTCTCCGGGCTGCCCAAGACCGTGGTCGTCTCGGCCGCCGAGGTCCGCAAGGCCATCGAGGAGCCGGTCAACTCCATCGTCGACGCCGTGAAGACCACGCTCGACAAGTGCCCGCCGGAGCTCTCCGGTGACGTCATGGACCGCGGCATCGTCCTCACCGGCGGCGGTGCGCTGCTGCGCGGACTGGACGAGCGGCTGCGCCGCGAGACCGGAATGCCGATCCACATCGCGGAGGACCCGCTGGACTCGGTGGCGCTCGGATCCGGCAAGTGCGTCGAGGAGTTCGAGGCACTCCAGCAGGTGTTGGACGCCCAGCCCCGCAGGTAGACAGCACGCCCGGCCCGCAGATAGACAACACATCGGTCTGCTGTGCGGACGACTGCCACTCCGTACGGCCGATCGTTGATATACAGGCACGAACATTCCGACGAGGAAGGCACGGCCGCCGCACGTGAGGGACACACGAGAGAGCCGGCTGCTCCTGGTACTGCTGATCGCCATCGCATTCGCATTGATCACGGTGGACATCCGCGGCGGCGAGGAGTCACCGGTGGACGGCGCCCGGCGGGCCGCCGCCACGGTCTTCGGGCCGGTCGAGAACGGCGTCGCGGCAGCTGTCGACCCGGTGGGCAACGCCATAGGGGCGGTACGCGACTCCGGTACACGGCACAACCGGATCGCCGAGCTGGAGCAGCAGAACGCCGCGCTCAAGATGAAGCTCGGCAGCGACGACCGGAACAACAGCCGGGTCCGCGAGCTGGACCGGATGCTGAAGAAGTCGGCCGCCGGACAGTACGGCATCAAGGCCGCCGAGGTCATTGCCATAGGAGCGGCCCAGGGCTTCTCCTGGACGGTCACCATCGACGCGGGCTCCAATGACGGCATCAAGCGTGACATGACCGTCATCAATGGTGACGGACTCGTCGGCCGGGTCAGCACCGTCGGACCGGACACCGCCACGGTGCTCCTCGCCAACGACCCCGATTTCACCGTCGGCACCCGTATGGAGAAGACCGACGAACTGGGCTTCGCCACCGGGCAGGGCTCCCAGCCGCTGTCCGTCCAGTTCCTCAACGGCAAGGCCAAGGTGAAGAAGGGCGATCGTCTGGTCACCTTCGGCTCCAGCAAGGACAAGCCGTTCGTGCCCGGCGTACCGGTCGGTGAGGTTGTCCGCGTCGACCCGTCGGGCGGCGGCCTGACCCGTACCGTCTACGTCCGCCCGTACGTCGGATTCTCCAGGCTCGACATCGTCGGCATCGTCGTCCAGGCCCCGCGCGAGGACCCCCGCGACATGGTCCTGCCGAAGCAGCCGGCCAAACCCGCAAAGCCCAAGCCCACCCCGACCGTGACTGTCACGATCTCGCCCAACGGCGACATCGTCGACACCGAAGGCAATGTCGTCGGGAACATCAACGAGAGTCCGGACCCGAGCGAGAGTCCGGGCCCCAGCGGAAGCCCGGACCCCAGTGGCAGTCCGAACGCCACATCGAGCGTCGACACCGCGGTAGACGAGTAGAGGCAGAGCTGATTCCCATGCGCTTGAACCAGACTCTGCTCTCCATCGTCCTGGTCGTGGTCGCTCTTGTCGTCCAGGTCACCGTGCTCTCCCGCCTCCAGCTCCCCGGCGCCGTGCCCGACCTGATGCTCCTCGTCGTCCTCGGTCTCGCCTTCGTGTACGGGCATGTCAGCGGCGCTCTCATCGGCTTCGGCGCGGGACTCCTCGCCGACCTGGCACCGCCCGCCGACCACGCCGCCGGACGCTACGCACTGGTCCTCTGCGTCATCGGCTACCTCGCCGGACTGGCCAAGCCGGAGATCGGGCAGCTCAAATCGGCCCTCGTCCCGATGGTCGCGGTCGTCGCCGCGGCGATCGGCTCGACCCTGCTGTACGCGCTCGTCGGCGCACTCGTCGGGGACACGGCGGCCCTTCATGTGGGCCTCGGCAGCCTGCTGTTCACCGCCGCCGTCTACGACCTGCTCCTCGCGCCGTTCGTCGTCCCCCTGGTCATGGCGATCGCCCGACGCACGGTGAACGACCCGCTCGCCGACTCCTCCGGCAACGGCGACGTCGCCGCGGGCTGGCTGACCTCCGGCACCGGACTGCGGATCGGCAGCCAGCGCGGCGGACTGCGCATCAAGGCCGCCCGAAACCGGGCGTCACGCGCCGGACGGACCAAGGGAGTCAAGCGACTGTGAGGCGGCACCACAGGGGGCACACCCCTCGCACCTCCGGCCCGACCACCACCGGGGGCGCCCCGTGAGCAATATCCCCGAGACCGGCCGGACCCAACGGGTCCAGATCCGTCTGGTCGTCATCCAGGTCCTCGTCTTCTCCCTGCTGCTCACCCTCGGCGGGCGCCTCTGGTACCTCCAGATCCGCAACGGCCAGGAGTACAGCGACGAGGCGATGAGCAACCACGTCCAGCAGGTCATCCAGCCCGCAGTCCGAGGCTCCATCCTCGACGCGCGCGGCGTGCCCCTCGCCGACAACGAGACCCGCCTGGTCGTCTCCGCCAACCGCACCGAGCTGATGAAGATGGAGGACGACGGAAAGAGCGTCCTGACCCGGCTCGCCGATGTCCTCGACATGAAGCCCAAGGAGGTCCTCGACAAGGTCCGGCTCTGCGACGCGAAGACGCCGCAGCCCTGCTGGAACGGTTCGCCGTACCAGCCGATCCCGGTCACCGACGAGGCCACGACCCAGCAGGCCCTCCAGATCCGCGAACGCGCCGAGGACTTCCCGGGTATCACCGCCGAGCCCACCGCCGTACGCCGCTACCCCGCGCCCGGCAAGGCCAACACCGCCCAGGTCCTCGGCTATCTCTCGCCCGTCACCGACGAAGAGATCACCAAGGCCCAGGACACCGAATCGCCGTACCTCCGCTCCGACCAGGTCGGCCGCTCCGGCCTGGAGCGCACCTACGACAAGGAACTGCGCGGCAAGGCCGGTGTCACCCGCTACGAGGTCGACAACCTCGGCCGGGTCATCGGAGAGGCGAAGAACGACAAGGAGGAGCCCGGCTCCAGCGTCGTCACCTCCATCGACGCCCGGGTCCAGGCCGTCGCCGAGTACGAGCTCAACGAGGCCATGAAGACGGCCCGTCAGTCGTTCGACAAGAACACCGGCGAGAACTACAAGGCCGACTCCGGCGCCGTCGTCGTCATGGAGGCCAAGACCGGCCGCGTCGTCGCGATGGCCTCCCTGCCGAACTACGACCCCAACTCCTGGGTCGGCGGCATCTCCGCCAAGGAGTACGCCGAGCTCACCGGCAAGAATTCCAACTTCCCGCTGCTGAACCGGGCGATCCAGGGCCAGGCCGCCCCCGGCTCGATCTTCAAGGTCGTCTCCTCGACCGCCGCGGTCAACGCCGGCTATCCCTTCGACGGCAACTACCCCTGCCCCAGCTCGTACAACGTCGGCGGCCAGGTCTTCAAGAACTTCGAGTCCCAGAGCTACGGCTCCATCACCATCGGCCGGGCCCTCGAAGTCTCCTGCGACACCGTCTACTACGGCATCGCGCACAAGGAGTGGCTGAAGGACGGCGGCATCAACCCGAAGAAGCACCCCAAGGACTGGTTCTACAAGACCGCCCACCAGTTCGGCCTCGGCAAGGAGACCGGCATCGACCTCCCCAACGAGGTCACCGGCCGCGTCCCCGACCGCAAGTGGAAGCAGGACTTCTACAAGGCGAACAAGGACGCCTGGTGCAAGCAGGGCAAGAAGGACGGCTCGTACGTCGAGCAGATCGCGTACGAGAACTGCCTCGAAGGCAACAAGATGCGCGCCGGTGACTCCGTCAACTACTCGATCGGACAGGGCGACACCCTCGTCACCCCGATCCAGATGGCCACCATCTACGCCGCGATCTCCAACGGCGGCACGCTCTACGACCCCACCGTCGGCAAAGCGATCGTCAGCGGCGACGGCCAGAGCGTCGAGGAGATCAAGCCCAAGTCGCACGGCAAGCTGCCCTTCACGCGCAAGACCCGCAACGAGATGGACGAAGCCCTCGCGGGCGTCGCGACCCGTGGCTCGGCCGCCTGGCGATTCGGCGGCTGGCCGCAGGACAAGATCCCGATGCACGCCAAGACGGGTACGGCCGAGGTCTACGGCAAGCAGACGACCTCCTGGTTCGCCACGTACACCAAGGACTACTCGATCGTCATGACGATCTCCCAGGGCGGTACGGGCTCCGGCGCGTCCGGGCCCGCCGTGCGCAACATCTACGACGCCCTCTACGGTCTCGACGACTCCGGAAAGCAGGACCTGAAGAAGGCGCTGCTGCCCACCCCGCAGAAGTCCCTGCCGAAGATCCAGCAGGACGGCTCGATCGACGCCCCGGAGATCAAGCCGTACGACCCCGACTCGCAGAAGACCCCGGAGGATCAGACCCTCGCGGCAGTGCTCGGGAGGCGCGACTGATGGCCGGCTTCTCCGTCTCGCGGTACGCCCCCGAACGCTCCGCCTGGGGCAAACTCACCGCCCGCGACTCCGTCGTACGCAGACTCGACTGGCCGCTGCTCGGGTCCGCGATCGCGCTCTCCTTCATCGGCTCGCTGCTGGTCTGGTCCGCGACCAGGGGCCGTGACTCGCTCACCCACGGCGATCCGTACTACTTCTTCTTCCGGCACGCCCTCAACACCGGCATCGGCTTCGCCCTGATGGTCGGCACGATCTGGCTCGGCCACCGCACCCTGCGCGGCGCCGTCCCGATCCTCTACGGCCTCTCGGTGATCCTCGTGCTGGCGGTCCTCACCCCGCTCGGCGCCACCGTCAACGGCGCCCACGCCTGGATCATCATCGGCGGCGGCTTCTCGCTCCAGCCGTCCGAATTCACCAAAATCACCATCATCCTGATCATGGCGATGCTGCTCGCCGCCCGCGTCGACGCGGGCGACCAGCCCCACCCCGACCACCGGACCGTCGCCAAGGCCCTCGGCCTGGCGGCCGTCCCGATGGTCGTCGTCATGGGGATGCCGGACCTCGGTTCCGTGATGGTCATGGTCGTCATCGTGCTCGGCGT
This sequence comes from Streptomyces sp. NPDC002958, assembly GCF_055563255.1. NCBI lineage: Bacteria > Bacillati > Actinomycetota > Actinomycetes > Kitasatosporales > Streptomycetaceae > Streptomyces > Streptomyces sp. NPDC002958. The sequence continues at coordinate 152,517 of NZ_JBVHDS010000008.1, forward strand.
GCTGCTGGCTTCCGGCGCGTCGAACCGCTGGATCTTCGGCCTCCTCGGCGCGGGCACGGCCGGCGCCGTCTCCATCTGGCAGCTCGGCCTGCTCGACGACTACCAGATCGCCCGCTTCGCCGCCTTCGCCAACCCGGCGCTCGACCCGGCGGGCGTCGGCTACAACACCAACCAGGCCCGTATTGCGATCGGCTCCGGCGGCCTCACCGGAACGGGCCTCTTCCAGGGCACCCAGACCACCGGCCAGTTCGTCCCCGAGCAGCAGACCGACTTCGTCTTCACCGTCGCGGGCGAGGAGCTCGGCTTCCTCGGCGCCGGACTGATTCTCGTCCTGCTCGGCATCGTCCTGTGGCGCGCCTGTCGGATCGCCCGCGAGACGACCGAGCTGTACGGCACGATCGTCGCCGCCGGAATCATCGCCTGGTTCGCCTTCCAGGCCTTCGAGAACATCGGGATGACGCTCGGCATCATGCCGGTCGCCGGGCTTCCGCTGCCGTTCGTGTCGTACGGAGGGTCCTCGATGTTCGCCGTCTGGGTAGCCGTCGGACTGCTCCAGTCGATCAGGGTGCAGCGGCCGATAAGTGCCTGATCGGGTGCGGGAGCACTGCCCATCCGCGCGCAACACGTCTAGATTCGGATCATGGCGGACTCGAAGCGTGAGATCGAGCGGAAGTACGAAGCCACTGCGGAAACCCGGCTTCCCGACCTGAGCCGGGTGGCCGGGGTCTCGGCTGTCGCCCACCGGGGTGTCAGGGAACTGGACGCCGTCTACTACGACACCGAGGACCTCCGGCTCGCGGCCGACTCCCTCGCCCTGCGCCGCCGCACCGGCGGTGGCGACGCCGGCTGGCACCTCAAATTCCCGGTTGCCTCCGGTATCCGGGACGAGCTCCAGGAACCGCTCTCCGACACCCTGCCGCGCTCCCTCGCTGTTCTGCTCCGCTCCCGGGTCCGCGACAGCGCACTTGTCCCCGTCGTCCGGCTGCTCAATGCCCGTGACGTCCACCACCTGCTCGACGCCGAGGGCGCACTGCTCGCCGAGGTCAGCATCGACCACGTGCGGGCCGAACGCCTGACCGGCGGCAGCGCCACGGCCGCCTGGACCGAGATCGAGGTCGAACTGGCCGACGACGGCGACCCGGCCTTCCTCGACGCCGTGGAACGCAGGCTGCGCAAGGCCGGTGTCCACCCGTCCGCATCACCGTCCAAGCTGGCCAGGGCGCTCGCCGAGACCGCGCCGGAGCGGAAGGGGAAGCAGGACAAGGGCGTCGGCGGGAAGGCCGGGCAGCCCACCGCGGGTGACCACGTCCTCGCGTACATCCGCCACCAGACCGAGGCGATCATCGCCCTCGACCCCGCCGTACGCCGTGACCTCCCCGACTCCGTGCACCAGATGCGGGTCGCCACCCGCAGGCTGCGCAGCGCGCTGCGGACGTACCGGAAGATCCTCGACCGGAGCGTCACCGACCCGGTGGGCGTCGAGCTGAAGTGGCTCGCCGCGGAGCTCGGTATCGACCGCGATCAGGAGGTTCTCGACGCCCGACTGCGTGCCGGCATCGCCGGTCTGCCGCGCACCCTGATCCTCGGACCGGTCCGAGGCCGGCTCCGGATCCGGTCGGTCGCCCACAGGGGCGGCTCCCGGCGTCGCACGGTCTCCGTACTCGACGGGAAGCGGTATCTCGCACTCCTGGAGAGCCTCGACGCCCTGCTCGCCGGCCCGCCGCTGCTGCCCGCCGCGTCCCGCGCCCCCGAGCAGGCACTGCCCCGCGCCGTACTGAAGGAGTACGCGCGCCTGGCGACCCGCGTCGGCCACGCACGGGAGCTCCCGCCCGGCCACGACCGGGACGTCGCCCTGCACGATGCCCGCAAGGCCGCCAAGCGCGCCCGTTACGCGGCGGAGGCGGCCCGGCCCGCGCTCGGGAAGCCGGCCAAGCGGTTCGCCAAACGGATGAAGGCCGTGCAGACCCTCCTCGGCGACCACCAGGACAGCGTGGTGGCCCGCGACGCCCTGCGCACCCTGGCCGTCCAGGCGCACCTGGCGGGAGAGTCGGCGTTCACCTGGGGACTGCTGTACGGGCGGGAGGAGGCGGCGGCCGCCGCCCGGGAGCAAGAACTGTCCGAGGTGTGGGAGCGGGCGTCGCGCCCGAAGCTGCGGGCGGCGCTGGGAGGCTGAGTATCGGGTTAGGCTTTATGGTCACCCTTGCCGGCTCTCGAAAGTTCGCGATGTCTGTCGATTCGGTCTTCCCACAGCTCGAAGCTCTGCTCCCGCATGTGCAGAAGCCCATCCAGTACGTCGGCGGTGAACTGAACTCCACCGTCAAGCCGTGGGACGAATGCGACGTCCGCTGGGCGCTGATGTACCCGGACGCGTACGAGGTCGGGCTCCCCAACCAGGGCGTCATGATCCTGTACGAGGTGCTCAACGAGCGCCAGGGCGTCCTCGCCGAGCGCACCTACAGCGTGTGGCCGGACCTCGAAGAACTGATGCGCGAGCACAAGGTCCCGCAGTTCACCGTGGACAGCCACCGCCCGGTCAAGGCGTTCGACGTCTTCGGGCTGAGCTTCTCCACCGAGCTCGGCTACACCAACATGCTGACCGCCCTGGATCTCGCGGGCATCCCGCTGGACGCCAAGGACCGCACCGTCGACGACCCGATCGTGCTGGCCGGCGGCCACGCCGCGTTCAACCCCGAGCCGATCGCGGAGTTCATCGACTGCGCGGTCATCGGCGACGGCGAGCAGGCCGTCCTGGAGATCACCGAGATCATCCGCGCCTGGAAGGCCGAGGGCCGCCCCGGCGGCCGCGAAGAGGTGCTCTTCCGCCTCGCGAGGACCGGCGGCGTCTACGTCCCGGGCTTCTACGACGTCGAGTACCTCCCGGACGGGCGCATCGGCCGTGTCGTGCCCAACAGGTCGGGCGTGCCGTGGCGGGTGTCCAAGCACACCGTGATGGACCTCGACGAGTGGCCGTACCCGAAGCAGCCCCTCGTGCCCCTCGCCGAGACCGTTCACGAGCGGATGTCCGTCGAGATCTTCCGCGGCTGCACCCGCGGCTGCCGTTTCTGCCAGGCCGGCATGATCACGCGCCCCGTGCGGGAGCGAAGCATCACCGGCATCGGCGAAATGGTCGAGAAGGGCCTCAAGGCGACCGGCTTCGAGGAGGTCGGACTGCTCTCGCTCTCCTCCGCGGACCACACCGAGATCGGCGAGATCGCCAAGGGCCTCGCCGACCGGTACACCGAGGACAAGATCGGCCTCTCGCTGCCCTCCACCCGCGTCGACGCGTTCAACGTGGACCTGGCCAACGAGCTGACCCGTAACGGCCGTCGCTCCGGACTCACCTTCGCCCCCGAGGGCGGCTCCGAGCGTATGCGCAAGGTCATCAACAAGATGGTCTCGGAAGAGGACCTCATCCGTACCGTCGCCACCGCGTACGGCAACGGCTGGCGCCAGGTGAAGCTGTACTTCATGTGCGGTCTGCCCACCGAGACCGATGAGGACGTCCTCCAGATCGGTGACATGGCGGTCAATGTCATCGCCAAGGGCCGCGAGGTCTCCGGCCAGAACGACATCCGCTGCACCGTCTCCATCGGCGGCTTCGTGCCCAAGCCGCACACGCCGTTCCAGTGGGCCCCGCAGCTCAGCGCCGAGGAGACCGACGCCCGGCTGGCCAAGCTCCGCGACAAGATCCGCGGCGACAAGAAGTACGGCCGCTCCATCGGCTTCCGCTACCACGACGGCAAGCCCGGCATCGTCGAGGGCCTGCTCTCGCGCGGCGACCGCCGTATCGGCTCCGTCATCCGCGCGGTCTACGAGTCCGGCGGCCGCTTCGACGGCTGGCGCGAGCACTTCAGCTACGACCGCTGGATGACCGCCGCCGAGAAGACGCTGCCCGAGTACGGCGTGGACGTCGACTGGTACACCACCCGTGAGCGGAGCTACGAGGAGGTCCTGCCCTGGGACCACCTGGACTCCGGTCTCGACAAGGACTGGCTCTGGGAGGACTGGCAGGACTCGCTCGACGAGACCGAGGTCGAGGACTGCCGCTGGACCCCGTGCTTCGACTGCGGCGTCTGCCCGCAGATGGACACCAGTATCCAGATCGGCCCGACCGGCAAGAAGCTCCTGCCGCTGTCGGTCGTGCAGCAGGCCTGACCCCGTCCGGGTGACGGCTCGGTGACGAAGGCCCGGTCCTGGAGGGGCACCAGGGGTCGTCGCGACACGTGGTCGTGTTGATCAGGCCGCGAGCAGTTCATGCAGGCGCCCGGCCGGGGTTTCCCGGCCGGGCGTTTTGCGTGGGCGGCCCCTGAGCCGTCCGGATCTCCGGATCTTGAAACCCATCGCACCCCCTGAGCCGGGGTGTTGTGACGGCCACTGGAACGGAAGAACCTCCGGACCGGGCCTTCGCGTCATGTACGGCATGGACTACGGCAAGCACTGGGCCCCCGCGCAGTACGAAGCGGGCGGGGGTTGTCTGACCACCCTGATCAGGATTCCGGTACGGATCGTGGTGCTGGTGATCGTCCTGCCCGTACGCATGGTCTGGGACGCCCTGGTGGCGGGCGCCCGTGCCGCCGACCGCATCCTGCTGCGCCCTCTGGGCCGGGCCCTGTCCTGGCTGTTCGCGACACTCGTGGTGATCCCCGCGGTCTGGCTGTACAGAGCGGTGCTCACCACGCTGGGACATGCGCTGCTGTGGCTGGCAGCGGCGGTCTTCGTCTGGCCGTGGGCCGCGCTCTGGCGGTATGCGCTGGTGCCGGCGGTGCGGTACGGGCTCGTGGTGCCGGTGGTGTGGCTGTACGAGGCGGTGCTCACCCCGATCGGACACGGGCTGCGCCGGGTGTACCGCGAGCTGCTCGCCCCTGCCGGGCGGGGGATCGCCGCCGCGGTCGGCCGGGTGCTCACCGCCCTGTTCGTCCGGCCGGTGGTCGGCCTGTGGCGGTACGTCCTGGTGCCCCTCGCGATCGCCGCCGCCTGGCTGGCGGAGCATCTGATCGTACGGCCGCTGGCCTGGGCGTATCGGGAACTGCTCACCCCGCTCGGCCACGGCATCACCTGGCTGCTCGAACTGCTGGTGCGCGGGATCGCGGCCGTCGGACGCGGTCTGTGGGCGGCAATGGTGTGGCTGGTCCTGACACTGCTCGTCACACCGCTCGGCTGGCTGTACCGGCGGGTCCTCGCCCCGGTCGGGCGGGAGATCGCCGCCGCCTTCGGTGTCGCCTGGCGCGTCGCGGGATACATCTCGCGTGCCGTGGGCCGGGCCATCGCCTGGCTGGCGTGGCATCTGGTCGGGGCGCCGGTGACCTGGGTCTGCCGCACGGTGTGCACGCCGGTGGGACATTTCGTACGGGACGCGGTCTGGGTCCCCGCCAAGCGGGCCGCCGTCGAGACGGGGCGCGCGGCCCGGGCGGCGCTGCGCGCGGCGCGCGAGACCGTCGCCCAGGCACGCCGTGACGCATGGCGGGCACTGGTCGGTGGGCCGAGGGCGCCCGAGCCCCGGGAACCGGGGAGCCCCCTTGCGCGTAGGCTGGGTGCTGCACAACAAGCAATGACTGTGCCCAGCGCGGCGCCCGAACCAGAGATCTCCTCGCTCGGAGAGAAAAACGCCGAGCGGGGGTGAGCCGGACCGGACACCCCGGGCCACCCGCATTTCGAGGGCGGCGTGTCACCGCGTCCGCCCCGCACCGAGGAGAAGAACCACTGGGCAAGCGACAGCCCGAAGGTCCGCCGCCCGCACCGGCAGTGCAGCGCATCCGACTGCGCTACACCAAGCGCGGCCGCCTCCGGTTCACCAGTCACCGTGACTTCCAGCGTGCCTTCGAGCGGGCACTGCGCCGCTCCCAGGTGCCCATGGCCTACTCGGCGGGCTTCACCCCGCACCCGAAGGTGTCGTATGCCAATGCCGCCCCCACCGGCACGGGCAGCGAGGCCGAGTTCCTGGAGATCGCCCTCACCGAGGCCCGGGATCCGGCCGTCTTGCGTGAGCTGCTCAACGCCTCGCTCCCGGACGGTCTCGACATCACCGACGCCGTGGAGGCCCGCACCTCGGGTCTCGCCGACCGGCTGACCGCCTCCATCTGGGAGCTGCGTCTCGACGGTGTCTCCACCGAGGAGGCCGTCAAGGCCGTGGCCGCTTTCAACGGGGCGGAGACCGTCGAGGTCCAGCGCCGGGCGAAGAACGGCATGCGGATCTTCGACGCCCGCGCCGCCGTCGTCGATCTGCGGGCCCTTGATCCACAGCCTGATAGGCCCGAGGACAAGCCCTGTGCGATACTGCGGCTGGTTGTTCGGCACGTGACACCTGCCGTGCGACCTGACGACGTCCTGTCCGGTCTCCACGTTGTGGCCGACCTGGCGCCGCCGGTCCCCGCAGCGGTGACCAGGCTGGCGCAGGGGCTCTTCGACGAGGAGTCCGGCACGGTGACCGACCCGCTCGCGCCCGACCGCGAGGCAGCCCCGGCCGCTCCACCCACGGCCACCGGGACCGCCGTCGCGACGGCGCCGGAAGGTGCAGGTTCCGCGTAAGGCGGTCGTTGCAGCGCAGTCCTCTGACTCGGGAGCCACCTGGGTCGGACCGCGCGATGACCCATAAGACTTTCGCCAGGCCGTACGCAGAACGCCTACGGAACCGGCGAGCCAGACATTGAGCTCCCGTGCGGCGCCCGCGCCCCGGACGGCGGTCTCGCGTACATCACGCGGACCGTACCGGACCGGAACCAGACGCGGCGCCCGGGAGCCTGACGGGAGAACTGCCCGCATGCCCCAGCCCAACGAACCCGGCACGACCGGGAACGCCGAAGAGAACAACGCACCCGGAGACAAGCTGCCGCCGCGCCGCAGGCGCCGCGCCGCGTCCCGCCCGGCCGGTCCGCCGGTGGCGGACGCACAGGGTGCCGACGCTCCGGCCATACCGGCCGTTGACGCCGCAGTGTCCGACAGCATCACCGCCGACGCCGAGAGCGTTCCGGCGGCAGAAGCCGCGCCGCCCGCGCGTACCCGTCGCCGTGCCGTGCGCAAGGCGACTGCTCCGGCGGGTGCGCCGCAGGCCGTCGAGGCTGTAGAGATCGTGGAGCCTGCTGCGACCGCTGCGACTGTCGAGGCCGTCGAG